>CAUVRF010000002.1:0-64646 GCA_963554245.1 uncultured Streptococcus sp. | reverse complement strand
TAATAAGCATTGCTAATAATCTCTAAACTGGCAAAAAGAAATTTGTAGATTGAAATAATTTCATGGCTTTCAAGGTAGGTTGCCATACGTTTAATCACATAAGTATTCTTGTGATTGCTGATGGTAATCAGCCGTTGTTTTTCAACGATAAAGGTCATCGGAATCGCTTCATAATATTCTTTGTCTTTTTCTAAATCAAGAACATTATAAATGAAGGTTACCGTCTCCGTTTCACGGTTATAATCCATGTGGGCTCGTTCATTTCTATCCAGAGCATACTCGATGGTTTCCTTGTCCAATCCATAGATGTCAGAAAGATCTTCCATATTTTTAATCTTGTCCACATCAAGGTCTATCCAAGTACGATCGTGACCTAATTTTTTCTCTACAAATAGCATACTCTCTCCTTTACCAAACTCCTTCTATTGTACCACAAATCTGCTAAAATAGTCGGACTATTCAGTACGGGATAAATTACTAACAACGGTAATATTGCGGTTAGGAACAAAGTGAAGAGCTTGATCATCACCGCGCAGTTGTGTTGTACGGATTCCTACACTAACGACCTTTCCAGAGACGGTAATCGGTCCATTTGTGAGGACCACTTCATCACCCACATCAAGCTGGCGTTCAAAAAGGATGAAGAAGCCATTAATGACATCGGATAGAAAACCTTGCGCCCCCATACCAATGGCTACACCAGCAATCCCCGCACCGGCAAGCAAACTAGAAACCGGCAAGCCTAAAATAGACAGGATGCAGTAGATCAAAAAGAAATAAAGAATGTAGTTAAAGACATTCTCCAGCAAACGCGAGATGGTCTTTTGCCTTCCTGCATCTCGATTTGAAAATTTAAGTGAGGGCTTGACAATCTTTCGGACAGTAGCGTGAAGCATCTTTTTAGCTATATAAAATAGCAGAAACAAAATCAAAAGAGAAATCACCTTGGTTAAGAGATTCTCTAAGATGGTTGTTAAATCAAGTTTATCAAAATAGCGTTGAAAAAAATCTTGCATATAAAACTCCTTTTTCCTATTATACCATAAAATCGTCCTTCTCTTTTCTTTCATAATTATTCAATTATCGGCCCTTTTTTCAAAATATCACTTGCCTCTATAGCATATTTATACTATAATTATAAACAATACATTTTGAAGGAGACTGCTATGAAACGAATCATTAGAGTCTGGACCAAGGCAAGCCTCATCAAACGAATCCTTATTGGAATGATCTTGGGAGCAACATTGGGAATGCTCTTTCCAAGCCTTACAGGAATTGGTCTGCTTGGAGACCTCTTTGTAGGCGGACTGAAAGCCATCGCTCCTATTTTAGTTTTTGCTCTTGTTGCCAATGCCCTTTCCCAACACCAAAAGGAACAAAACACCAATATGAAGACGGTTATTTTCCTATACTTGCTTGGAACCTTTGCTGCTGCATTGGTGGCTGTTCTAGCTAGTTTCTTACTACCTGTGCAAATCACCCTGACCAGCGCAAATACAGAAGTTGCTGCTCCTGACGGTATCGGTCAAGTCCTCAGCAACCTCTTGCTCAAACTGGTGGACAATCCCTTGAATGCCATTGTTGAGGCCAATTATATCGGAATTCTCTCTTGGGCAGTCGTCTTTGGTCTGGCTATGAGAGAGGCAAGTAAACATAGTAAAGAATTGCTGAAAACCATGGCGGATGTCACCTCTAAAATCGTGGAATGGATTATCAATCTAGCACCCTTTGGGATTTTAGGCTTGGTGTTTAAGACCATCTCTGACAAGGGCATTGCCAGTCTGGCTAACTACGGTGTCCTCCTAGGACTCTTGATTGCTACCATGGCCTTTGTTGCTCTCATCGTCAACCCGCTCATCGCCTTTCTCTTTATGAGGAAAAATCCCTATCCCCTTGTTTTGAAATGCCTACGTGTCAGTGGTATTACAGCCTTTTTCACTCGTAGCTCTGCCGCCAATATCCCTGTCAATATGAAACTCTGTCAAGACCTGGGACTGAATCCTGATACCTACTCTGTCTCCATCCCCCTTGGTTCGACCATCAATATGGCTGGCGCTGCCGTTACCATAAATGTCCTGACCCTGGCTGCTGTCAATACACTCGATTCTATTAGTTTAGGAAATTTTCATGTCCCTCACTCAACGTACGACAAAACTGATCTTAGCGACCTGTCTCGCTTGTTTTCTCGCTTATTTTTTAGATTTATCATCAGCAGTTTCAGCTGGAATTATCGCTCTCTTAAGCCTCTCCGACACGCGCAGAAGCACGCTGAAATTAGCACGTAACCGCCTCTTTTCTATGCTCCTAGCGCTCGCTATCGGTGTTCTAGCCTTTCAGCTGACGGGCTTTCACATTTGGAGTCTGGGCCTCTATCTGGCTCTCTATGTCCCTCTTTCTTACAAAATGGGCTGGGAAATCGGCATCACCCCTAGCAGTGTCTTGGTCGGTCATCTCTTGGTACAGGAATCTACTTCTCCAGCTCTCTTGCTCAATGAAGTGCTCCTCTTTCTCATCGGGACAAGCTTTGCTCTATTGGTCAACCTTTATATGCCCTCTCGTGAGAAAGCCATCCAAAGCTACCACCTTCAGGTCGAGGAAAAGTTAAAAGACATCCTGCTTCGCTTTAAATACTATCTGTCAAGAGGAGACGGGCGCAATCAAGCCCAACTCGTTGACCAATTAGACAAGCTCCTCGATGAAGCTCTCAAACTGGTCTACCTGGATCACTCGGATCACCTCTTTCACCAGACGGACTACCACATCCACTACTTTGAGATGAGACAGCAACAAAGTCGTATCCTGCGAAATATGGCCCAGCAGATCAATACCTGTCATCTGGCCGCAAGTGAGAGTTTGATCTTGGCCCAGCTCTTTTCTAAGATTGCTGCCCAGCTAAGCCAGACCAATCCTGCTCATGACCTACTTGATGACATCGAACGCTATCTGCAAGTCTTCCGCAATCGGAGTCTCCCTAAAACACGTGAGGAGTTTGAAACCCGTGCCACCCTCCTGCAACTACTACGCGAAGCCGAAACCTTTATCCAGGTCAAGGTTGATTTTTACCAGAAATATGGAAACTAGAAAAACCTCAGAAGAATTCATGTAACATGATTTCTCTGGGGTTTTAATTTACCTCTGACTTCAATTACCTTTACTATATGAAAAAATCCATGAATCGATAATATTCGTGGATTTTTCCTAGTGAAGCGTTTAGGTAAGCTGCCATAGCAGTTACCGTCAAATGACAGCAACTTTATGTTGCTAGTCATTTGTAACGATTTACATCTTCTCTTCCAACTCTACGTCTGGATACTTGTCCGCAAACCAGCGAAGGGCAAAGTCATTTTCAAAGAGGAAGACTGGTTGGTCGAAACGGTCCTTGGCCAAGATATTGCGGCTTGAGGACATGCGCTCGTCCAAGTCCTCAGGCTTGATCCAACGAACGGTCTTCTTACCCATTGGGCTCATGACCACTTCTGCATTGTACTCGCCTTCCATGCGGTGCTTAAAGACTTCAAACTGGAGTTGTCCGACAGCTCCTAGTATGTACTCACCAGTTTGGTAATTCTTGTAAAGCTGAATGGCTCCTTCTTGCACCAGTTGCTCAATCCCCTTGTGGAAGGATTTTTGTTTCATGACGTTCTTAGCAGAAACTTTCATGAAAATCTCAGGTGTAAAGGTTGGCAGTGGTTCAAATTCAAACTTATTTTTTCCAACGGTCAAGGTATCTCCAACTTGATAGGTACCCGTATCATAAACCCCGATAATATCTCCTGCTACAGCGTTGGTCACATTCTCACGACTTTCCGCCATAAACTGGGTAACATTCGACAGCTTAGCTCCCTTACCAGTACGAGGAAGGTTAACACTCATCCCACGCTCAAATTCGCCCGATACGATACGGACAAAGGCGATGCGGTCACGGTGACGAGGGTCCATGTTGGCTTGGATTTTAAAGACAAATCCTGAGAAATCCTTATCATAAGGATCCACAATTTCGCCATCTGTTTTCTTGTGGCCATGTGGTTCTGGAGCAAACTCAAGGAAGGTCTCAAGGAAGGTCTGCACCCCAAAGTTGGTCAGGGCTGAACCAAAGAAGACTGGCGTCAGTTCTCCTGCAAGAATAGCTTCTTCTGAAAATTCATTTCCTGCTTCTTGCAACAGTTCGATATCGTCCTTAACTTGAGCATAGAAAGGATTGCTTCCAAAGAGCTTGTCTCCATCTTCTAGACTAGCAAAACGCTCATCCCCTTTATAAAGCTCCAAGCGTTGGTTATAGAGGTCGTACAAGCCTTCAAAGGCTTTCCCCATCCCGATTGGCCAGTTCATAGGATAGCTCGCAATGCCAAGGACTTCTTCTAGTTCTTGCAAGAGGTCCAGTGGCTCACGACCATCACGGTCTAGCTTGTTCATAAAGGTAAAGACTGGAATGCCACGGTGCTTCACAACCTCAAACAATTTCTTGGTTTGGGCCTCGATACCCTTGGCAGAGTCCACGACCATGACCGCAGCATCCACTGCCATCAAGGTACGATAAGTGTCTTCTGAGAAGTCCTCGTGCCCTGGTGTGTCTAGAATGTTCACGCGCTTACCATCATAGTCAAATTGCATAACAGATGACGTGACCGAAATCCCACGTTGTTTCTCAATATCCATCCAGTCAGACTTGGCAAAAGTCCCTGTTTTCTTCCCTTTTACGGTACCAGCCTCACGAATCTCACCCCCAAAGTAGAGCAACTGCTCAGTGATGGTTGTTTTCCCGGCGTCCGGGTGGGAGATGATAGCAAAAGTACGACGTTTCTTAATTTCTTCTTGAATAGTCATAAGTTCTCTTTCTTTGATTTTCTATTTTTAGTTGTTTCAGTAGCTAAGAATGATGTTTACATTGGATTTTACCATTCCTTTCAACTCTTCATTATATCGGATTTTGGGGAGTTTTTCAATTGCTCATCCGATGAAAAGGCAAGCTAGAGCACAGATTGCACCTGATTTCTCTTTTTCCACCGTTTCTTGAACAAGATATCAAAAAGAACCAGAGCCAGTGAGAGGATGACGGACACAAGGAGATATTTTAACCACAAGGGCGCATCCGGAATAAAAGGTGTCTTGTTTAACAAACCATAATTTCCACCTGTCACCTGATTAACACCAACTAGAAAGAGATTGAGAATAAAGGTATAGGCCACAATCATATATTTCTTGAGCAAGGTCTTGTCATAGTGATTCATCAAGTAGACCAAGGAATTCACTAGAAGGGCATAGTGCCCAATCAAAAATGAAAAACTGGTGATATGGGGGAAATCATAGGGGTCAAAAACCGGGTAAACCAAGGCAAAGACCGCTCCACTAGCTCCTAAGAGGGCAAAATATTGCTTGCTCCGCCATTTATCTGGCAAGAAAACCACCGCAAACATAGCCAAACGGCAATGGTAAAATGGAAGGCTATTAGAAAATGGAATCCCAAAACCAACATACCAGCTATATAGGGCTAGTAACTGGAGGATCTGAATCCCCTTAAACAAGCGGACAAATTTCGGATTTTTGTGATAAACAAGCGCTCCATAAATACAAAGCACTAATAGGAGCATCATAATCCCATACCAAAAGAGCGAAATGGGAGGAGGGACTGTCTGAGTTCTGGTGATAAATTGATGGAACATATTTCTATCCTAACTCTTATTTTTTCTATTCTCTAGTTTAACCATTATAGCGAATTAAAAGCGATTTTTCAATTTCTATTTCTTTTCAGTTTGGCTCCCTTATTTATAGGAAAATATGGTAAAATAGAACAGACTAAAAATCATCATTTCACGAAAGGATGCAAGATGAAAATTACGCAAGAAGAGGTAACACACGTTGCCAATCTTTCAAAATTAAGATTCTCTGAAGAAGAAACTGCTGCCTTTGCGACTACCTTGTCTAAGATTGTTGACATGGTTGAGTTACTGGGCGAAGTTGACACAACTGGTGTCGCACCTACTACGACCATGGCTGACCGCAAGACCGTACTCCGCCCTGATGTGGCCGAAGAAGGAACAGACCGTGATCGCTTGTTTAAAAACGTACCTGAAAAAGACAACTACTATATCAAGGTACCAGCTATCCTAGACGATGGAGGAGATGCCTAATGACTTTTAACAATAAAACCATTGAAGACTTGCACAATCTCCTTGTCTCTAAGGAGATTTCAGCTACTGAATTGACCCAAGCAACACTTGAAGATATCAAGTCTCGAGAGGAAGCTATCAACGCTTTTGTCACTATCGCTGAAGAGCAAGCCCTTGCTCAAGCTAAGGCTATTGATGAAGCTGGAATTGACGCGGATAACGTTCTTTCAGGAATTCCACTGGCTGTTAAGGATAATATCTCTACCGACGGTATCCTCACAACTGCAGCCTCAAAAATGCTCTACAACTACGAGCCAATCTTTGATGCGACAGCCGTTTCCAATGCCAAAGCTAAGGGTATGATTGTTGTCGGAAAAACCAACATGGACGAATTTGCCATGGGTGGTTCAGGTGAAACTTCCCACTACGGAGCGACTAAAAATGCTTGGGACCACAGCAAAGTTCCTGGTGGTTCATCAAGTGGTTCTGCCGCAGCTGTAGCCTCAGGACAAGTCCGCTTGTCACTTGGTTCTGATACTGGTGGGTCTATCCGCCAACCAGCTGCCTTCAACGGGATTGTTGGTCTCAAGCCAACCTACGGAACAGTTTCACGTTTTGGTCTTATTGCCTTTGGTAGCTCCCTAGATCAAATCGGACCTTTTGCACCAACTGTTAAAGAAAATGCCCTCTTGCTCAATACTATTGCCAGCGAAGATGCTAAAGACTCTACTTCTGCTCCTGTCCGTATTGCCGACTTTACTTCAAA
This sequence comes from uncultured Streptococcus sp., assembly GCA_963554245.1. Lineage (GTDB taxonomy): Bacteria > Bacillota > Bacilli > Lactobacillales > Streptococcaceae > Streptococcus. The sequence continues at coordinate 57,773 of CAUVRF010000002.1, read as the reverse complement.
AATCGGTCAAGACATCAGGGACATGAAAATTGCTTTGCCTAAGGAATACCTAGGTGAAGGGATTGATCCAGAGGTTAAGGAAACTATCCTGAACGCAGCCAAACACTTTGAAAAACTTGGTGCCATCGTCGAAGAAGTCAGCCTTCCTCACTCTAAATACGGTGTTGCCGTTTACTATATTATCGCTTCATCTGAAGCTTCCTCAAACTTGCAACGCTTTGACGGTATCCGTTACGGCTACCGCGCAGATGATGCGACTAATCTTGATGAAATCTATGTAAACAGCCGTAGCCAAGGTTTCGGTGAAGAGGTAAAACGCCGTATCATGCTAGGTACTTTCAGCCTTTCATCAGGTTACTACGATGCCTACTACAAGAAAGCTGGTCAGGTTCGTACACTCATCATTCAAGATTTCGAAAAAGTCTTTGCGGATTACGACTTGATTTTGGGACCAACTGCTCCAAGCGTTGCATATGACTTAGATTCTCTCAACCACGACCCAGTTGCCATGTACTTGGCTGACCTTTTGACCATTCCAGTAAACCTAGCAGGTCTTCCAGGGATTTCGATTCCTGCTGGATTCTCTCAAGGTCTACCTGTCGGTCTCCAATTGATTGGTCCTAAGTACTCAGAAGAGACCATTTACCAAGCTGCTGCTGCTTTTGAAGCAACAACAGACTACCACAAACAACAACCCGTGATTTTTGGAGGTGATAACTAATGAACTTTGAAACAGTCATTGGACTTGAAGTCCACGTAGAGCTCAACACCAATTCAAAAATCTTCTCACCCACTTCTGCCCACTTTGGAAATGACCAAAATGCCAACACTAACGTGATTGACTGGTCTTTCCCAGGCGTTCTACCCGTTCTCAATAAGGGTGTTGTCGATGCCGGTATCAAGGCAGCTCTTGCCCTCAACATGGACATCCACAAAAAGATGCACTTTGACCGCAAGAACTACTTCTACCCTGATAATCCAAAAGCCTACCAAATTTCTCAGTTTGATGAGCCTATCGGTTATAATGGTTGGATTGAAGTCGAGCTAGAAGACGGTACGACTAAGAAAATCGGTATCGAACGTGCTCACCTAGAAGAAGACGCTGGTAAAAACACCCACTGTACAGATGGCTACTCTTATGTTGACCTCAATCGTCAAGGGGTGCCATTGATTGAAATCGTATCTGAAGCCGACATGCGTTCCCCAGAAGAAGCCTATGCTTATCTAACAGCTCTCAAGGAAGTCATCCAGTACGCTGGCATTTCTGACGTTAAGATGGAAGAAGGTTCTATGCGTGTGGATGCCAACATCTCCCTTCGTCCTTATGGTCAAGAGAAATTCGGTACCAAGACTGAGTTGAAAAACCTCAACTCCTTCTCAAATGTTCGCAAAGGTCTCGAATACGAAGTCCAACGCCAGGCTGAAATCCTTCGCTCAGGTGGTCAAATTCGCCAAGAAACACGCCGTTACGATGAAGCTAACAAGGCAACCATCCTCATGCGTGTCAAAGAAGGTGCTGCAGACTACCGCTACTTCCCTGAACCAGACCTACCACTCTTTGAAATCTCAGATGAGTGGATTGAGGAAATGCGCACTGAATTACCAGAGTTTCCAAAAGAACGTCGTGCGCGCTACGTATCTGACCTTGGCTTATCAGACTACGATGCTAGCCAGTTGACGGCAAACAAAGTCACTTCTGACTTCTTTGAAAAAGCTGTTGCACTCGGTGGTGATGCCAAACAAGTCTCTAACTGGCTCCAAGGTGAAGTTGCTCAGTTCTTGAACGCCGAAGGTAAGACACTGGAACAAATCGAATTAACACCAGAAAACTTAGTAGAAATGATTGCCATCATCGAAGACGGCACGATCTCTTCTAAGATTGCCAAGAAAGTCTTTGTCCATCTGGCTAAAAATGGCGGTGGCGCGCGTGAATACGTGGAAAAAGCAGGCTTGGTGCAAATCTCTGATCCAGATGTCTTGATCCCAATCATCCACCAAGTCTTTGCGGATAACGAAGCTGCCGTTGCCGACTTCAAGTCAGGTAAACGCAACGCAGACAAGGCCTTCACAGGATTCCTTATGAAGGCAACCAAAGGCCAAGCCAACCCACAAGTCGCCCTTAAACTGCTTGCACAAGAATTGGCTAAGTTGAAAGAAAGTGAGTAATTTACTCTTTATACACTTTTTTCTACTTTTAAGACGAGAATGAGACAAGGAGAATAAATGAACAAATTTTTACGATTGCTATTTGTCTTAGTCATCATCGCTATGTTAGGCGCTTCTATACTACAAATTTTCTTTCCATCGTACATGGGAAGCCACTCCGGGTACGGAATATCTGCTGGTTGGCAACGAGAAATTGGAATATGGAATTTAGCTGTATTGATTATTATTCTCGCTATCAATATTAAATACGATTGGTTCTATCTACGAATCGCACTTCTTGCTCTCATTATTGGCGGAATTGGAATAGGAACAAATCACTTACTCAATTATATGGAGTATCACTCTCCTGTAAATGCTATCGGTGCTTTTGAAAATTACTTGCTAGCAATAGGGTGGATTGTGGGATGGCTCATCGAGCGCCATTCCATAAAGAAGCTAAATGCTAGTAAATAACGCCTAGTATATCTTAGATTATTTTAAAGGTTATTAATAGTTTAATAATCATTCGAATTCAGAATTCTACCTTTTCAATCATATAGTTAGGAGACACATGAAAAAGTTTTACGCTCTTTTAATGACCTGTTTATTACTTGTTTTTCTATCCGTGCCTCAAATCGTTGATGCAGGTGTCGGGCATTCCAGAAGTGGAGGGAGCAGCCGCAGTAGCAGCCGCTCAAGTGGAGGTGGAAGTCGTTCTGGCGGATCATCCTACCACTACTACCGCTCTGGATATGGATCATCCTCTGACAGTTCTGCTAGCTCTCCCTATTTAGGATTTATGTTCATATTAGTCGGAGGAATCATACTAGTTGTTATCGTCAAATCCTTGCGGAATAAGTCTGGAGATTCGAGTTCAACCTACACTAGTAATGATTCTCAAACGCTCCATCGTCGAGTTGAACACAACACACTGGCCATTAGTCGTGTGAAATATGGGGATCCAAACTTTGACGCGGTAGCCTTCACATCTTGGGTTAAGGAAGTCTACCTTAAATTGCAGGTTGCCTGGACTGAGAAAAATTGGAACTCTGTCCGCGCTTTGGAAAGTACCAGTCTCTACTCCCAACACAGTACCCAACTTGAGGACCATATTCGATCTAAAACAACTAATGTTTTAGAGAAAGTTTGTATCGAAAATGTTCGCATCAAGGAGTTCATTGAAAATCCTGACGGAAACGATACCTTAGTGGTGATTCTGTCATCTACCTTGCGGGACTATGTCATTGACGATGAGACTCGCCGTGTCATTGAAGGAGACCCTAAAAAAGATCTCTTCACCGTGTATCAATTAAACTTTATCCGTCAACACGGTAGCCAAACGCAAGCAGTCAATCCAGACCAAGTTGTGAGCGACCACTGTCCAAACTGTGGCGCCCCTTTGAAAATCTCTGCAGTTAGCGAGTGCGACTACTGTGGTGCCAATCTCTCTCGCAGTCCAAACCAATGGGTACTGGATACCTATGATGTTGTGGATGAAGACGAGCTTTATAATTAGGAGGAATTATGGGATTTATACGTGCAGCCTTATCAGCAGGCTTAAATAGTTTTAATGATAGTAAATTCAAGGAAGCCATCGTCCTTCCAGACAATGTCTCTGGCGACGCCTTGGCCATCAAGGGACAATTACTCACTAAAGACCCCGATGGACGTTCTCGTCACAGCAATCAAAATACTGGACTCTTGTCGGATGGCAGTGTGGTTATCGTTCCCCAAGGCTATACCGCTGTTTTGGTAAACAACGGTACCTTCCTTGGTGAAGTCCTCGAAGCTGGTAGCCACGAATGGCAAGCTGGTGATAACGCCTGGCTCCTTGAAAAAGGTGGTTTAAAAGGCACTTGGGAAAACTTTAAAAACCGTTTCTCTTTTGGTGGACAAGTCATCACCCAACAAGAAATTATCTTTATCCGCATGCAACCTATTGCAGGTAATAAGTTCGGCACACAAAATGCGGTCGAATACTTCAGCGAACGTTACCAACAACTGCTCAACATCCGTTTCTATGGCTTGTTTGATGTAAAAATAGCTGATCCAGTCCTCTTCTACGTAAGTTCTGTTAGCCGTCAAATTACTGACGGACAGCCATTTACTCTCCAAGATGTAGCTCAAGGAACGCTCCGTCAAAATATCGCACCAAAAATCGCGATTGCCATTGCCAAATATACCAACGAAAACAAGGTTGATATCTATAGCCTCAATGCCAACCAAGACACCTTTAACGAACTCGCTAAACAAGAGGTCAACAAGGTTTGGACAGGTCTCTACGGGATTGAAGCAACCAATATCTTGCTTGAAGACCTCAGCTACGACCAAGAAAGTCTTGATATCGTTCGCAAGCTTGATAGTGAGCTCGTGGCAATGAAGTACAACACGATTGAAATCGAAGAACGCCGTGCTCGTAACGAAGCGCTCATTGCTGCAGCTGCTAACGAAGGAAATGGCAATGGGATGAACATGTTTATGGGTATGAATCTTGGCCAAACTCTCGGTGGTCAACTAAGCCAACAAGTCCAAAATCAAGCACCGGCTCAAAACACTGGGCAAACTGCCAGCAAGAATTTTTACATCGAAGTCGATGGAAAATACGTCCTCGTTACCAAAGACGAAGATGGAAATATCGTACCAGTCAACTAATTAAGCTCCTTTTGACATTTGAGTAATGTTGTCTTTTATGGTACAATAAAGAGTAAATTATTTTATTAAAGAGGTAAAAACATGATTGAAGCAAGTAAATTAAAGGCTGGTATGACCTTTGAAACAGCTGACGGAAAATTGATCCGCGTTTTGGAAGCTAGCCACCACAAACCAGGTAAAGGAAACACCATCATGCGTATGAAATTGCGTGATGTCCGTACTGGTTCTACATTTGACACAAGCTACCGTCCAGAGGAAAAATTTGAACAAGCTATCATCGAGACTGTCCCAGCTCAATACTTGTACAAAATGGATGACACAGCCTACTTCATGAACACAGAAACTTACGACCAATACGAAATCCCTGTTGTCAACGTTGAAAACGAATTGCTTTACATCCTTGAAAACTCTGATGTGAAGATCCAATTCTACGGAACTGAAGTGATTGGTGTTACCGTTCCTACTACTGTCGAATTGACAGTTGCAGAAACTCAACCATCTATCAAAGGTGCTACTGTTACAGGTTCTGGTAAACCAGCAACGATGGAAACTGGACTTGTCGTAAACGTTCCAGACTTCATCGAAGCAGGACAAAAACTTGTTATCAACACTGCAGAAGGAACTTACGTTTCTCGTGCCTAATCTCTAGAAAGAGGTCATTCTATGGGAATTGAAGAACAACTTGGCGAAATCGTTATCGCCCCACGTGTACTTGAAAAAATCATTGCTATTGCTACTGCAAAAGTAGAGGGTGTACACTCTTTTTCAAACAAATCAGTGTCTGATACCCTTTCAAAACTTTCTCTCGGCCGTGGTGTTTATCTTAAAAACGTGGACGAAGAGCTCACAGCAGATATCTATCTCTACCTTGAGTACGGAGTAAAAGTTCCTAAGGTAGCTGTTGCTATCCAGAAAGCTGTTAAAGATGCCGTCCGCAATATGGCTGATGTAGAACTCGCTGCCATCAATATCCACGTTGCAGGTATCGTCCCAGATAAAACACCAAAACCAGAATTGAAAGATCTATTTGACGAGGACTTCCTCAATGACTAGTCCACTATTAGAATCTAGACGCCAACTCCGTAAATGCGCTTTTCAAGCTCTCATGAGCCTTGAGTTCGGTACGGATGTTGAAATTGCTTGTCGTTTCGCCTATACTCATGATCGTGAAGATACGGATGTACAACTTCCAGCCTTTTTGACAGACCTCGTTTCTGGTGTTCAGGCTAAAAAGGAAGAACTAGACAAGCAAATCACTCAGCATTTAAAAGCAGGTTGGACTATTGAACGCTTAACGCTCGTGGAGAGAAACCTCCTTCGCTTGGGAGTCTTTGAAATCACTTCATTCGACACCCCTCAGTTGGTTGCTGTTAATGAAGCTATCGAGCTTGCAAAGGACTTCTCAGATCAAAAATCTGCCCGTTTTATCAATGGACTGCTCAGCCAGTTTGTAACAGAAAAACAGTAAAAAGAAAAAAGTGTTTGACAATTATCAAACACTTTTTTCTTTACTTCCTACTATCTAAAAAAATGATAATAGATATAATTATAAACAAAAATCCAGATAGGTTTTGCATGATTGAGAAAGTTAAAAAAACTATGGCACAGGATGGTGATTGTTAAGTTCTTTGTCCACCGATATACTAGAGCAAAGAAAAGACCAACAAAACTATAAATGATCAAACTGATAGGATCTCGGTGAGTTAGGATTAAATGGCTAATCCCAAAGATGAGAGCAGATAGGATAACATCCAAATAATACTTGGACTGGTGAAAGAAGGTATTCATAAAATACCCTCTATCAATTAGTTCCTCTGATATAGGTGCGACTACTACTATTAAAATAAAACTAAGAACAGTTGATAGAAAAGTTGGTTGTCCATTTGAATAAAGGATAGAAAGCAACTTTTGAAAAATATACTTGTTATCAACTAAATAGTGATACTGTATCTGAAAAGTATCCACCAATTGGCGAACAAAACAAGTTGCCACCAGCCCAAATAAAAGGTAAAAGAATCTTGACTTATTTGAGCCCTTTTTTTCAAAAATATAGAGCATCTCTTTCTTTTTTAACCAAAAGACAAATAAGACTACAAGAACTAGTTCCCAAACAAGTGAAATGATAGAATAGCCATCTATCCCCCATCCTAAAAACTTAGTTAGATGCACAACCCCTAATTCTGGTAGATAAACCGATAGGAATACCAGTAATGTATATACCCCTAAATGCCCTAGTTTTTTCATACTTACACCTTTAATTTATTAATAGCCAATACCATAAGCACGTCTAGTCGCATGAGTCAGTATTGTACTCCATTCTGTCGCTAAACTATATGCATATGGCGAATCCCAATGCCTATCATCAACTGCCCAAATCATTCGACCACCTGAAGTTTGCTCTAAGTCCTCAGTTGAAAGAACTGTAAATGTTTCTGTACCTGTCATATCAAGTACCTCCTTAAAATAAATTTTTGTAAGCTTACATCTACAGTATACATCTTTTTTGTCTATTTTACTGTCCATCTCCTCAACTGTCAATTTTTCGTCCTGAATTGCATTTTTCCATAAAAAATGAGACCTTTCTAGTCTCATTTAGTCATTCTTAGTATTTTCTAAAGCGTTGGTAACGTTCTTCGATAAGTTGGTCGAGTGGTAGTTCTTTCAACCTATCCAGTTCTACACGCAATTCATTTTTAACACAAGCTAGCAGTTCTTTACTTGAGAAATCCTCTTCTGGAATTATTTTGTCTACGATTCCCATTTCTAGAAGTTCATGTGAAGTGATTTTCATCAGCTCCGCTGCTTCCATAGCACGACTGCCATCCTTCCAAAGGATAGAGGCAAATCCTTCAGGACTAAGTACTGCGTAGATTGAGTTCTCTAACATCCAGACACGGTTAGCTACGGCTAGAGCTAGGGCCCCACCAGACCCACCTTCACCGATAATAATCGCGATGATTGGAACCTTGAGGTCACTCATTTCCATCAGGTTTCGGGCGATTGCTTCACCTTGTCCACGTTCCTCGGCTCCAACACCTGGGTAAGCACCCGCCGTATTGATAAAGGTCACAACTGGACGGTCAAACTTTTCTGCCTGTTTCATCAGGCGCAAGGCCTTACGATAGCCTTCTGGATGAGGTTGCCCGAAATTCCGTTTGAGGTTATCATGAAGACTCTTCCCCTTTTGGATACCAACGACAGTTACTGCTTGGTCACCTAACCAACCAATTCCACCGATAACCGCACCATCATCACGGAAAGAGCGATCTCCATGCAATTCGATAAACTCGTCAAAAATTCCATTGGCAAAATCAAGTGCAGTCAAGCGACTCTGCTCGCGTGCCTCTCTGACTATTTTTGCAATATTCATCCGCGACTTCCTCCATGCAATCTCACTAATTTAGCAATTGTTTCTGGTAGTTCTCTCCGTTTGACAATTGCATCAACAAATCCATGTTCCAGCAAAAATTCTGCCTTTTGGAAGTCATCCGGCAAGGTCTCTCGAACTGTATTTTCGATAACACGACGCCCAGCAAAACCAACCAAACTCTGTGGCTCCGCTAGGATGATATCACCTTCCATAGCAAAAGAAGCGGTCACCCCACCGGTTGTCGGATCGGTTAAAATAGTTAGGTAAAAAAGTCCGGCCTTGGAATGACGTTGAACTGCCGCAGAAATCTTAGCCATCTGCATCAAGCTCATGATTCCTTCTTGCATACGGGCTCCACCAGAAGCTGTGAAGAGAACAACTGGCAAGTTTTCTACCGTTGCATACTCAAACAAGCGCGTGATTTTTTCACCCACGACGGTTCCCATAGAAGCCATGATAAAGTTTGAATCCATGATCCCAAGGGCAACTTTTTGTCCCTTGATGCTAGCTGTACCAGTTAGTACTGCTTCATCCAAACCTGTCTTTTCACGCATAGTAGCCAGTTTTTTCTGATAGCCAGGAAAGTTTAATGGATCTTGAGTTTCAATACCTGTAAACATCTCCACAAAGCTACCAGAATCAATCGTCAAATCCAAGCGTTCCTGAGCTGAAATACGGAAAGTATAGCTACAATGGGGACAAATTCGTTCGCTCCCCAGATCCTTTTGGTAAATGGTGTGTTTACAACCAGGACACTGGGAGAAGAGTTCATCCGGAACCTCAGGCTTGGCTTGTGGTTTCTGCCTTACGGAACGGTTAGGATTGATCCGAATATACTTATCCTTTTTACTAAATAGAGCCATAACTCCCCCTTTTAGTTCTCATACTGTTTGAAAGTCTATTCTTTTTCTTGGTATTTTGGCAAGAAAGTTTCCATCAAGAAGGAAGTATCGTAGTCACCAGCGATAACTCGGCGGTCTGAAATCAGATCCAACTGGAAGTCTGCATTGGTTTGCACTCCTTCAATATCAAGTTCATAAAGTGCCCGTTGCATCTTCATAAGAGCATCAAAACGATTCTCCCCATGAACAATAATTTTAGCAATCATACTATCATAGTAAGGGGGAATGGTATAACCTGGATAAACTGCTGAGTCCACGCGCAAGCCAACTCCACCACTCGGTAGATAGAGATTGGTAATTTTACCTGGGCTTGGAGCAAAGTTAAATGCTGGATTTTCTGCATTGATCCGGCACTCGATAGCATGACCTCGTAGGACGATATCTTCTTGTTTGAAAGGTAAAGGTTGCCCAGCTGCAATGCGAATCTGTTCCTTCACGATATCAACACCTGAAACAAACTCTGTGACTGGGTGTTCGACTTGCACACGAGTATTCATTTCCATAAAGTAAAAATTGCCACTCGCTTCATCGAGAAGAAATTCAATCGTCCCTGCATTTTCATAGCCTACAGACTCTGCTGCACGAACGGCTGCAGCACCAATTTCATTACGAAGGGTTTTGCCAATCGCAATGGATGGGCTTTCTTCTAAGACCTTTTGGTTATTCCGTTGGAGTGAACAGTCCCGTTCACCAAGATGGACAACATGACCCTCTTGGTCCGCAAGGATCTGAACCTCAATATGGCGAGCTGGATAGATCACACGTTCAAGATACATAGCGCCATTTCCAAAATTGGCCTTGGCTTCACTGGATGCTGTCTCAAAGGCTGCGACCAAGTCTTCTGCCTTTTCAACCTTACGAATTCCCTTTCCACCACCACCTGCTGATGCCTTAAGCATGACTGGATAGCCAATTTTTTCTGCAACCGCAAGTGCCTCTTCAGCCGTGTGAACTTCACCATCAGATCCTGGGATAACTGGAACTCCAGCCTTGATCATTTGCTCACGCGCATTGATCTTATCTCCCATGGTATCCATTACAGTTCCAGAAGGGCCGATAAACTTAATTCCCACTTCATCACACATAGTGGCAAACTTAGAATTCTCACTAAGAAAACCAAAGCCTGGGTGAATGGCTTCTGCTTCTGTCAAGACTGCAGCAGATAAAATCGCATTGATATTGAGATAAGACTCTGTCGCCTTACCAGGTCCGATACAGATAGCTTCATCCGCTAGGAGTGTGTGAAGAGCTTCCTTATCAGCAGTTGAATAAACTGCTACGGTCGCAATGCCCAATTCACGCGCAGCTCGGATAATGCGAACCGCAATCTCACCACGGTTGGCAATCAAAATTTTACGAAACATGGAGAACCTCCTTAGTTTCCAATTGCAAAGGTAAGAGTACCACTCGCTGCAAGCTTACCATCTACTTCAGCCTTTGCTTCAACCACGGCGATCGTCCCACGACGTTTAACAAAAGTAGCCGTCATGACTAATTGATCACCTGGTACAACTTGCTTCTTGAACTTAACCTTGTCCATGCCAGCGTAGAAGACCAGCTTTCCTTTGTTTTCCGATTTGGACAATTCCAAGACACCAGCAGTCTGAGCCAAGGCCTCCATGATAAGAACACCTGGCATGACTGGGTATTGAGGAAAATGACCATTGAAGAACGGTTCATTGATGGTGACATTTTTAATGGCAACAATGGTATCTTCACTCACTTCTAAGACACGATCCACTAGGAGCATGGGGTAGCGATGAGGTAGAGCTTCTTTGATTCCTTGAATATCGATCATTTGATACGTACCAATCCTTTACCGAACTCAACCATTTCTTCATTTGAAACGAGAATTTCTGTCACCACACCATCCTTAGGTGCAGGAATTTCATTCATGACCTTCATGGCTTCAATGATCACCAAAGTCTGACCTTTTTTAACACTGTCTCCAACTGTGACAAAGGCAGGTTTATCTGGTCCAGCGGCCAAGTAAGCCACCCCTACAAGTGGACTTTCAACGACATCACCCTCTGGAGCAACCGTCGTTTCAGCTGGTGCTGGTGCTTCTTCCACAGAACTCTCTACTGGAGTTGAAGGGGCAGAAACTACTGGACTTGCAGCTACTGCAGTTGGCACTGGAGCAATTTGTACTGGTGCTTCAGAAGCCATTCTTGCTTCATTCTTACTGAACTGCAATTCGTCCGTTCCATTTTTATAAGAAAATTCTCTCAAACTTGATTGGTCAAATTGAGCCATCAAGTCCTTGATCTCATTTAAATTCATAATTATTTATTCTCCCAACGTTTGAAAGCAAGAACCGCATTGTGTCCACCAAAACCAAAGGTATTTGAAATAGCATAAGGAATTTCTTGCTCCAAGCCTTGTCCGTAAACGACGTTCGCTTCAATGTAGTCTGATAACTCACTTGTCCCAGCTGTCATTGGTACAAAGTTATGACGCATGGCTTCAATTGTAGCGATGGCTTCTACTGCCCCTGCAGCACCAAGCAAGTGTCCTGTAAAGGACTTGGTTGAAGATACTGGTACTTCTTTACCAAGAACAGCTACGATCGCACCACTTTCACCTTTTTCATTAGCAGGAGTTGAAGTTCCATGGGCATTGACATAAGCAACTTGTTCTGGAGAAATCTCTGCCTCTTCCAAAGCTAATTTAATTGCCTTGATTGCACCTTGACCTTCTGGATGAGGTGAAGTCATATGATAAGCATCACAGGTATTTCCATAACCAACTACTTCAGCCAAGATAGTTGCTCCACGTTTTTCAGCATGTTCAAGACTTTCAAGAACCAACATTCCTGAACCTTCTCCCATCACAAAACCATTACGGTCTTTGTCAAACGGAATAGAAGCACGAGTTGGATCTTCTGTAGTTGATAGGGCAGTCAATGCTTGGAAACCAGCGATGGCAAAAGGAGTGATAGATGATTCTGATCCACCTACTAACATGACATCTTGGAAACCAAACTTGATGGAACGGAAGGCATCGCCAATAGCATCATTTGATGAGGCACAGGCTGTATTGATTGATTTACAGACACCGTTTGCTCCAAAGCGCATGGCAACATTTCCCGAAGCCATATTTGGCAAGGCTTTTGGAAGTGTCAATGGCTTAACACGTTTTGGGCCTTTTTCATGAAGACGGATAACTTGGTCTTCGATTTCTTTAATTCCCCCAATACCTGAGGCAACGATGACACCAAAACGATCTTTATCAATTGCTTCTACATCAAGATTTGCATTTGTCACCGCTTCTTGAGCTGCGTACAAGGCATACAAAGAATAGTTATCAAAACGGTTGGTATCTTTTTTGACAAAGTATTTATCAAATGGGAAATCTTGAACTTCTGCCGCATTGTGCACAGCAAATTCGCTGTGGTCAAACTTAGTGATTTCTCCAATTCCAATCTTCCCAGTTTGCAAACTGTTCCAAAATTCTTCTGGAGTATTTCCGATAGGAGAGGTCAATCCGTAACCTGTTACTACAACTCGATTTAGTTTCATCTGTCTTACCTATATCTTTCCTTATTTTTTACATGCTAAGTCCGCCATCAACAGCGAGAACTTGTCCAGTCAAATAATCTTGTCCAGCCAGGAACACTGTTGCATCTGCGATATGTTCTGCTTGTCCAAAATGTTTCATTGGGATTTGTGCCAATGTCGCTTCCTTGACCTTATCAGATAAAACAGCAGTCATATCTGACTCAATCATCCCTGGTGCAAGAGCATTTACGCGCACATTACGATTGGCAACTTCACGTGCTACTGACTTGGTAAACCCAATCAAACCTGCTTTAGAAGCTGCATAGTTGGCCTGCCCGATATTTCCCATCAAACCGACCACACTGGACATATTGATGATTGCACCTTCACGTGCCTTTATCATCTGTTTCAAGACTGCTTGCGTCATGTTGAAGGCACCTGTCAAGTTGACCTTAATCACCTTTTCAAAGTCTTCTTCGATCATCTTGAGCATAAGCGTATCTTGAGTGATTCCAGCATTGTTGACCAAGACATTGACAGAGCCGAGTTCTGCAATCGCTTGATCTACCATACGCTTGGCATCTGCAAAGTCTGAAACATCACCTGATATCGGTATTACTTTGACGCCGTAGTTTGAAAACTCAGCCAGCAATTCTTCTGAGATTGCTCCTCGACTATTCAAAACTACATTCGCACCTAGTTTGGCAAATTTGTGAGCAATGGCAAGTCCGATACCACGACTTGAACCTGTAACAAAGATATTTTTATTTTTTAGTTGCATTCTATTCTCCTGTTTCCTGTTGTATTTTCTGGGAGAAGGGGTCACTAGTTTCCTAGCAAAGCATCCAAGCTTATTTGATCTTCAATATTAGCTAGCTTAGCAGTTTTATCGATTTTTTTGACAAACCCTGATAGGACTTTTCCAGGGCCGATTTCAATAAAGTTGGTCACACCAGCATTCTGCATCACAGCAATACTTTCATAAAAACGAACAGGTTCTTTCACCTGACGCGTCAGGAGCTCTTGGATTCGATCTTTTTCCATAACAGTAGCTTCCGTATTGCCGACTAGTGGGCGAGTAAAATCAGAGAAGCTCACTTCCTCAAGAGCTCCAGCTAGTTGCTGACTGGCTGACTCAAGAAGAGCTGTATGGAAAGGACCAGATACATTTAAGGGAATCAATCGTTTTGCTCCTGCTTCCTGCAAGAGTTCAACTGCACGGTCAACCGCAGCCACATCACCACCAATAACAATCTGGTTTGGGGTGTTGTAATTGGCTGGAATCACTACTCCAACTTCAGAAGCATTTTTGCAAGCTTCCTCAATCACTTCAACTGGAGTATTAAGAACAGCAACCATCTTTCCAGAGCCTGCAGGTGCAGCCTCTTCCATATAAGCACCACGTTTAGCAACCAAGGCAACTGCATCCTCAAAGTCCAAGGCACCACTTGCTACAAGAGCCGAATATTCTCCGAGAGACAGTCCTGCCACCATATCTGGCTGATAGCCTTTTTCTTTCAATAGTCGGTAAATAGCAACGGATGTAGCTAGAATAGCTGGTTGCGTGTAACGAGTCTGATTTAACTTTGCTTCATCATTGTCAATCAAGTCACGGAGGTCATACCCTAAGACTTGGCTAGCTTGGTCAATTGTTTCCTTGACGATAGGATAGTGGTCATAGAGATCACGTCCCATCCCTATATACTGAGCACCTTGGCCCGCAAATAGAAAGGCTGTTTTAGTCATTTCTTGTAACTCCTGCCCAACGAGCAGCTTCTTCTTGAATTTTTTCAGCTGCACCGTAGTAGATATCTTCTAAGATTTCTTCAACAGTTTCTTCTTTAGAAATCAAACCTGCAATCTGGCCGGCCATCACTGAACCGCCATCCACATCACCATGGACAACAGCTTTAGCTAAAGCTCCTGCACCCATTTGCTCAAAGATTTCTAAATCTGGATTTTCTTGTTTAAAGGCATCCTTTTCAGCCTGCTCGAAATCACGAGTCAACTGGTTTTTAATGGCACGAACTGCGTGTCCAAAATGTTGTGCTGAAATCGTTGTATCAATATCACGAGCTTTTAAAATTTTAGCTTTATAATTTGGATGAGCATTAGACTCTTTGGCAACTACAAAACGAGTTCCTACTTGAACGGCTTCTGCGCCAAGCATAAACCCAGCTGCTGCCCCTTCACCATCTGCAATACCACCAGCAGCAATAACTGGAATTGAAACAGCTGCAGCAACTTGGCGAACCAAGGTCATAGTTGTTAATTTCCCAATATGCCCACCAGCTTCCATACCTTCTGCAATGACGGCATCCGCACCGATTTTTTCCATGCGTTTTGCCAAAGCAACACTTGGAACAACAGGAATCACTGTAATTCCTGCATCATGGAAACGGTTCATGTATTTACTTGGATTTCCAGCACCAGTTGTAACCACCTTAACCCCTTCTTCAATCACGAGATCAACGATGTCTTCTACAAAAGGTGACAAGAGCATGATGTTGACACCAAAAGGTTTGTCCGTAAGTGATTTGATTTTATCGATATTAGCCTTTACGACCTCTTTAGGTGCATTCCCACCACCGATAATCCCTAGACCACCAGCTTTTGATACTGCACCAGCCAAGTCACCATCAGCAACCCAGGCCATTCCTCCTTGAAAAATAGGATAATCAATGTTCAATAATTCTGTAATACGTGTTTTCATAGTGCCTCCATCATTCCTTGCTTACGTAATAGTTCGACGAGTTTATCATTTGAGTTTCAAACTATTACCTAAACAAGAGGGAGTGGGTTTCCCCTACTCCTTCTAGTAATATGTTAATTATTTTGTTTGCTCTTCAACGTAGGCAACCAAGTCACCAACTGTTTTCAAGTTATCTTCTGCTTCGATTTGGATATCGAAAGCATCTTCGATTTCAGAGATTACTTGGAACAAGTCCAATGAATCTGCATCCAAATCATCAAAAGTAGATTCAAGTGTTACTTCTGATGCGTCTTTCCCAAGTTCTTCAACGATAATTTCTTGTACTTTTTCAAATACTGCCATGATAGGACTCCTTTAAAATATAAAAAATTTATAACTATGTGTTTACCACATGATTACCTAGATTGTAAGAATGAGTGTGCCCCATGTCAAACCTCCACCGAAGCCTGATAGGAGAATCGTCTGGCTACCATCTAAACGAATCTTGCCATTCTCCACACACTCTGAGAGTAAAATCGGGATACTTGCTGCACTGGTATTTCCATACTCCATCATATTGGCAGGAAGCTTGTCTCGGTCTACGCCGATCTTCTTAGCCATCTTATCCAAAATGCGGATATTTGCCTGATGAAGCAAGAGATAATCCAATTCCGATGCTGCGATTGGACCATTTTCAATGGTTCCTTTGATCGATTTAGCAACATCACGATTTGCAAAATCAAAAACTGCTCGTCCATCCATTTTCAAAAAAGCAGGAACTGCTTCTTGATCCGAGAAAGGAGAAGCCAAAGCCGTTTGACCATAGGTCAAACACTCGCTCCGAGAGCCATCTGTATAGAGACTTTCCACAAGGAAGTGCCGTGTTTCGCTCGCTTCCAAGAGAACCCCACCAGCTCCATCCCCAAAGAGAACAGCTGTTGAACGATCTGACCAATCAACTGCCTTGGATAAGGTTTCAGCCCCGATAACAATCCCTTTTTTGAACTGTCCAGAACTTAAAAACTTTTCTGCAGTTGAGAGAGCAAATACAAAGCCACTACAAGCTGCTGTCAGATCAAAGGCAAAAGCTCTATGAGCTCCGATATTTGCCTGAACTCGAGCTGCTGTGGAAGGCATCATCGAGTCTGGAGTAATCGTCGCCACAATGATAAAATCAATCTGATCCGCTGTTAAGCTCCCTTTAGCCAACAAGCTCTTAGCTACTTCTGTCGCCAAATCACTTGTAGACTCTGTTTTTGAAATATGTCTCTGTTTAATTCCTGTCCGACTTGAAATCCACTCATCGCTTGTATCCATGATTTGGGCTAAGTCATGATTAGTGACCACTTGCTCTGGAACATAATGAGCAACCTGGCTTATTTTTGCAAAAGCCATTATTTCAAATCCTCCAAAAATTGATAAAGGTTCGTTAAACCTCTGCCCATGACTTCTTTTTCCTCAGGGCTCATGCCATCGATGATTTTTTCGACCATAGCCTTGTGGAATCGTTTATGAAGGCGGTGAACCAAACGACCTTGCTTTGTCAAATGCAGATAGACCACTCGACGGTCTTGGTCAGAACGAATACGCTCAATATAACCTTTTCTCTCCAGGTTATTCAAACTCGTCGTCACTGTTCCAAGAGTTACCATCAGTTCTTTGGAAACCTTACTTGGCGTTGCCTCCGGGAACTTCCCAATCACATCGATCGTGTGCATTTCTTTGATGGAGATGTCTTTGAATCGACTACCTCGTAAGCTAACCTCCTCAATCACAAGGACGTTATTAAAAATAGATGTTAGATAATCATTTACTTGTTGGTAGTCCAAACTTTTTCCCTCCCCCTCAAAAAGCTTTTACAATCAAAACATTTGATAAAAGAAGTATAACAAACTTCAAAGATTTGTGCAAGTATTTTTTATTTTCCTGAGAATTTTGGTCTTCTTCTTTCAGAATGTGCTCGAACCCCTTCTTTGAAATCTTCAGTTAGAGATAGCGATTCTTGTAGTTTCAATTCTAATTCAGCATAATTCTGCCAATCCTTGAATTGACTTTCCCAAACTAACTTTTTAATCGCCGCATATGAGTTTGCTGAACCTCTTCTTAATTTTTTCAGAACTTGTTCTCTTGTTTTTTCTAATTTGTCAACTTCACAAACACGGTATACCACGCCCCATTCTAATGCTTTCTCAGCAGTTAAGGCTTCTCCTGTCATGGCAAGTTGTGCAGCTCGTGTTACCCCGATGCTACGACTCAAGAGATGAATCCCACCAGCGTCTGGCGCCAAGCCAACTCCGACAAAGGCTTGAATAAATTTTGCCTTGTCAGTCGCCAAGCAAAAATCAACTGCTACTGCCATATTTGCCGCGGCTCCAGCAACCGCTCCATCTACCTCCATCAAAACAGGTTTAGGAATTTGCTTGATTTTAAAAGAAATTGTATTGACTAATTCTGCAATCTTATTCAAAGAAGGGATATCATCTTCGTCTACTGCTCGTTTCATCTCAACCAAGTCTCCCCCAACTGAAAAAACCTTCCCATTAGCATTAATCAAGATGAACTGCACAGCTTGATCCTGCTCTGCTAGAGTCAAAGCTTCTAAAATCTCCTCACACATTGGGATATGGAAACCATTTGCCACTTCGGGACGATTCAAAGTAATGATAGCCAGATCATCTACGATCTGATATAAGATATGATTCATAGCTTCTCCTTTTCTTTTATAAGGCAATAAAATTGTTTTATTATCAAAGTATACCTTTTTTTGGATAAAGAGGCAAGGAAAAACTAAAGGAAAGTGTCTCAGCTGATTATTTACCCATCATTTATGAGTGTGAGTAAAATTTGACACTCTTACTTTTAAATCGTTATCGCTTTTCAGAATAAGTTAGTGTTTTCTTCTATTATAATAGGAAGTTATTTTCTTCATTGAAAAATGCCCCTCTTTCTGCTATAATCGTATAAAATACTTACTTGAGGAGTCCTTATGAAGGTTGTAAAATTTGGTGGAAGCTCGCTTGCCTCTGCTGGTCAGTTAGAAAAAGTTTTAAACATCGTTAAAAGCGATAACGAACGCCGTTTTGTGGTCGTTTCTGCACCCGGAAAACGCAATGCTGAAGATACCAAGGTAACCGATGCCTTGATTAAATACTATCGCGACTATGTGGCTGGTAATGACATCAGTGCTAGTCAAAGCTGGATCATTGATCGTTATGCCGCTATGGTCAGTGAACTAGGGTTAAAACCTGCTGTTTTAGAAAAAATCTCTAAAAGTATTCGGGCCTTGGCAACTCTTCCTATAGAGGACAATGAATTTCTCTATGATACCTTCCTAGCGGCTGGAGAAAATAACAATGCCAAACTCATTGCAGCCTACTTTAACCAAAACGGTATCGATGCACGCTATGTTCACCCAAGAGAAGCTGGAATTGTTGTCACAAGTGAACCAGGAAACGCACGCATCATTCCATCTAGTTATGACAAGATTGAAGGCTTGGCTGATAGCAACGAAGTCCTTGTCATCCCTGGTTTCTTTGGTGTGACTAAGGAAAATCAAATCTGTACTTTTTCACGTGGAGGCTCAGATATTACAGGTTCTATCATTGCAGCAGGTGTTAAGGCTGATCTCTATGAGAACTTTACAGACGTAGATGGTATCTTTGCTGCCCATCCTGGTATTATCCACCAACCACACTCCATTCCTGAATTAACCTACCGTGAAATGCGTGAGTTGGCTTACGCTGGATTTTCAGTTCTTCATGACGAAGCCCTTCTTCCTGCCTACCGAGGAAAAATTCCTCTTGTCATCAAGAATACCAACAACCCTGACCACCCAGGAACACGCATTGTTTTAGAACACAGTAGTGATAAATTCCCAGTAGTAGGGATTGCAGGTGACTCAGGATTCGTCAGCATCAACATGTCAAAATACCTCATGAACCGTGAAGTCGGGTTTGGTCGCAAGGTTCTGCAAATCCTTGAGGATCTCAATATCGGTTGGGAACACATGCCTACAGGTATCGACGATCTTTCAATCATCCTCCGCTCCCGCGAATTGACTCCTATCAAAGAAGAAGAAATTCTACGTCAACTCGTTCAAAAGGCTGAGGTGGACCATGCTGAAATCGAACATGACCTTTCCATCATTATGATTGTTGGAGAAAAGATGAAGAGTCATATCGGGGTTACTGCTACTGCAACACGGGCTTTGTCTGAGAATAAAATCAACATCCAGATGATGTCACAAGGTTCAAGTGAAGTTTCCATCATGTTTGTTGTCAATAAAGAGCAAGAGAAGGCCGCTATCAAGGCTCTCTATCATGCCTTTTTCGGTGAAAGTAAGGAAGACTAATCATGGCCCAATCACTCAATCAAGTCATTGACCTCCAAACTACTGGGACATCTTACCTCTCTATCTCTGGAAAAGTTGGAAAATTTCTAGTTGGGGATCAAGCCTTAGAGTTTTATCCTGATGTCAATGTCGAACAATATATCCAAATTCCCTGGTCCAGTATTCAGCAAATTGGAGCCAACGTATCTGGCCGCAAAATCAGTCGCCACTTTGAAGTCTTCACTGATCAAGGAAAATTCCTCTTTGCTTCCAAAGACTCTGGAGCTATTCTCAAAATCGCTCAGCAAAAACTTGGCAATGACAAGGTCGTGAAACTTCCGACTCTGCTCCAGACCATTGGTCAAAAATTCAAAAATCTATTTGCAAAAAAGTAGAAACTTTAGTATAATCATAGCAACGGATAAGTAGGTTATCTCCTTCTTTCAGAAAGTCTGCGGGTGCTGCGAGCAGATAGGAGGGATAGGTGAAATTCTACCGTTAGTAACAATTACATACACAATCAAGTGCACACCTGTGAAGTTGGATGGAACCGTGGCCCTGCCACTCCAACGCTTTGTCAGGTGTGCTTTTTTCATAAAGGAGTTCTTATGTTAGATATCAAACGTATTCGTACAGACTTTGATGCTGTCGCAGAAAAATTGGCTACACGTGGTGTAGATGCTGCTATCTTAAATGAGATGAAAGAAATCGATGCTAAACGTCGTGACATCTTGGTCAAGGTTGAAAACCTCAAGGCAGAACGCAACACAGTTTCAGCTGAGATTGCCCAAGCCAAGCGAAACAAGGAAAATGCCGATGACAAGATTGCTGCAATGCAAACCCTATCTGCTGAAGTCAAAGCCTTGGATGCTGAATTGGCGGACATCGATGCGAAATTGACAGAATTTACCACTACTCTTCCAAACATTCCTGCCGACAGCGTTCCTGTTGGGGCTGATGAAGATGACAATGTGGAAGTTCGCCGTTGGGGGACTCCACGCGAGTTTGACTTTGAACCAAAAGCTCACTGGGATCTTGGTGAAGATCTTGGTATCCTTGACTGGGAACGTGGAGCAAAAGTTACTGGTGCTCGCTTCCTCTTCTATAAAGGGCTTGGTGCTCGTTTGGAACGTGCTATCTACAACTTTATGTTGGATGAGCATGGAAAAGAGGGCTATACTGAAGTCATCACACCATACATGGTTAACCATGATTCTATGTTTGGTACTGGTCAATATCCAAAATTCAAGGAAGACACTTTTGAATTGAAAGACACTAATTATGTCCTTATTCCTACCGCCGAAGTGCCTTTGACAAACTACTATCGCGATGAAATCCTTGACGGAAAGGACCTACCAATCTACTTCACTGCTATGAGCCCATCATTCCGTTCTGAGGCTGGTTCTGCTGGTCGTGATACTCGTGGTTTGATTCGTCTGCACCAATTCCACAAGGTTGAAATGGTCAAATTTGCCAAACCAGAAGAATCATACGAAGAATTAGAAAAAATGACAGCCAACGCTGAAAATATTCTTCAAAAACTCAATCTTCCATACCGTGTCGTTGCCCTCTCTACTGGGGATATGGGCTTCTCAGCTGCCAAAACTTACGACTTGGAAGTTTGGATTCCAGCCCAAAATACCTACCGTGAAATCTCAAGCTGTTCTAATACAGAAGATTTCCAAGCCCGTCGTGCTCAAATCCGTTACCGAGATGAAGCCGATGGCAAGGTAAAACTCCTTCACACTTTGAACGGTTCTGGACTTGCAGTTGGACGTACAGTGGCTGCAATTCTTGAAAACTATCAAAATGAAGATGGTTCTGTGACCATCCCAGAAGTTCTTCGTCCATATATGGGTGGCGCTGAAGTTATCAAACCATAACAATAAGGCCTAGCTATTTCTAGCTAGACCTTTTTTCGTAACCAAATCAGATAAGCACCCAATACAAAGAATAAAATAGTTAGGCATAGAACAGTTTCAGCCAACACCAGATAATCCAGAAATGGAAGTTTCAAAATTCCCTGAGCCATCTTGAGCGAAGTAGCTGTGATAATTGTTGAAAAAGTGAGGGCTGAGAAGGCTGGTTGAAATCCTTGTTTTAAAATATTAGGCAAGCGAGTTAAAACAAGGAAAAAGAAGGATTGAGATGCCAAAATCATGACAATCAAGAGCCAAGTCGGTAGACCTGTTCCTCCAACTCGAACTAGGGAAGCCAAGAGTAGAGAAAAGGGAGCACAGTAGATTCCTTCTTGTCCAAGCAAGGCCGCTGGGAGTGGATGTTTCTTTAAATCCCTATAAATAAGGGGATAGAGATAGAAGGTCAAGACAAAACCAAAACTCAAGGTCGCATAGGCAATCTCAATAATGCCTACCAGAGGATAGGTCAAGGCCGCTACTGCTATCCCCACATAGAGCACCGTCCAGCTTGGAGTCGCATTGACCCTCCGACCCGGACAGGTAAATTTGATGGTGAAAGTAGCAATCAACGCCAAATCCAAGAGAAAGGAAAACCACCAGATTCCTTGTGCTACTATAGGAAGAGCAGGGAATACGCGAAAGACATAGGTCGATAAAATCATCCCAGCCATGGGAAAGGTGGCCATCCCAGATAAAAGAGGGGGTCTGGTCAATTCTTGCTTGGTTTCTTCCCAATTAAAAAGATGAACAACAAGAAAGAAAATCCACAACACTAGACCAGTCAGACTCAATAAATGCGACAGAACAGGCAAAGTATCTGCAATCAGATTTCCTGCACCTGCTAAACCTAATAAACAGCCAGAGAATACTAAGGGGAGCTTTTTCATCCGAGCCTCCAATAATCATGTTATTATTAGTATAGCATAAAAGCGCTTAAAATAGCATAGAAAAATGAAGACTGGATTGCTCAGTCTTCATTTTTTCTTTCTGATTCGAACTAGGCATAAGGTTGCAATTCTGGGTTAATAGGCGTATTAGCTAGGTTGTTGGCATAGTTGCAGAGGCTGGCAAGACTTACACCGAGAACCACATCCAAGGCATTTTGTTGCGTGTAGCCAGCTTCCAAAAATTCAGCCAAGGCTTCATCTCCTACACGCCCTTTGGTATTGATGACCGCCAAGGTAAACTTAGCTAGAGTATCTAGTTTTGGATCTGTCTCGATTGGAGTACGGTTGCGGAGAGCTTGGAGAAGATCATCATTCATCTGGATTTGTTTGATTGAAAAGGCTGTGTGACCTGCGACGCAGAAAGCACAACCATTGGTTACGGCTGCCGTGATTTGCACTACTTCACGCTCTACTGGTGTTAAGCTATTGCGACGGTTGATGGCTCCGACAGTTCGGTAGGCTTCAAGCGCGGTAGGAGCGTTAGCCAAGAGACCGATTAGGTTGGGAATATAGCCATTGTTATCTTTTTGTACTGTTTCAAGAACTTCTTTCACTTCTGCTGGTGCTGATTCTACTGTGTGGATGGTAAATGTTGTCATAAGAAACCTCTTTTCATTTTATTGTCATTTAGTCTATCATAGAATTTCCCCCTTGGATAATATATATTTTCAATCGCCTTGATAGGAAATGTCTATGAAATGAAAAAATCACACTAAAAGTGTGATTGGGTTAGTGTTTAAAATACTGTTTAGTCTCAGCAATGACGACTGGCGACAAGACCAAGAGGGCAATCAAGTTTGGTAAAGCCATCAAGGCATTGACGATATCTGCGATAATCCAAACCATATCCAGCTCGATAAATCCTCCCAACAGGACCATGACTACAAAGACTACACGGTAAAGCCAGATAAAGCGGACACCAAATAGAAACTCAAAACAGCGCTCTCCGTAGTAGTTCCATCCGAGAATTGTCGTAAAGGCAAAGAGTACAAGGAAGATGGTCAAGAGGGCAGGTCCAAAGTGTGAAAAAACTGTAGAGAAGGCTGACTGAGTCAAGGCAACTCCATTCAAATCACCACTCCAAACACCAGTTACCAAGATTGTTAAACCAGTCAACGTACAGATAATAAGGGTATCAATAAAGGTTCCTGTCATGGAAATCAAGCCTTGCTCGACAGGCTCATTTGTCTTAGCCGCAGCCGCTGCAATGGGAGCAGAACCAAGACCAGATTCGTTAGAGAAGACTCCTCGCGCCACACCATTCTGGATAGCCATCCGAATGCTGGCACCTGCAAAACTGCCTACCGCAGCAGCTGGACTAAAGGCTGAAGTAAAAATCAGGGCAAGTGTGGCTGGGATTTTCTCGATATTAAAGAGAATAACTGTAAGAGTCCCTAAAATATAGACAATAGCCATAAAAGGAACAACTGCTGTCGAAACTTTTGATATGGATTTGAGGCCACCAAAGACGGCAATACCCACCAAAATGGATAAAATCAGAGCTGTGATAGCTGGATCAACTTGGGCTGTATTTTGAATGGATTCTGTAATCGAATTGACTTGGGTAAAGGTACCAATCCCCAGAAGGGCAACCAATACACCCGCTAGGGCAAAGAAGATAGCAAGTGGACGCCACTTTTCTCCCATCCCCAAAAGGATGTAATGCATAGGGCCTCCAGCTACAGCTCCATTTGCATCCTTAGTGCGATATTTGATGGCAAGTAAGCCTTCGGCATACTTGGTCGCCATCCCAAAGAAGGCTGCCATCCACATCCAAAAGAGGGCCCCTGGTCCTCCAACCTTAATGGCTGTTGCGACCCCGATGATATTTCCCGTACCAACTGTGGCTGCTAGAGCCGTACAGAGAGCAGCAAAGCTCGACACATCGCCATGCCCCTTATCCTTGGTAAAGATCAGCTGAAAGGCCTTAGGGAGACGAGCCACCTGCAAAAGGCCTAGTCGGATGGTCAAATAGATACCCGTTCCGACCAATAAGATCAAGAGGGGAGGCCCCCAAACGAAAGCATCAAGCGCTTTTAGCAATTCTAACATATCCTTCTCCTATCTTTCAACCCCAAAAGAAAGAGCACATGCAAGATACATGTACTCTGGAATGCTTAGATAAATGCTAAAAAGCGGTCTATCCTAGCTCTGTCCTTTTACCTGAGAGTTTGAGCAGTTGCCTGCCTTGCCCCTTCGGTGCCTTTACGGTCTCTCCAGAGTTCCGTCCATTTACAGTCATGGAAAACAAACCTTTCTCCACTTCTATTAAACTTCATTCGGTGTTGGTATTTTATTTTTTATTATTCTACAAGAAAAGTTAGCCTTTGTCAATATATTCTATGAAACTTTTTGACTTTTCATTTCTTTTTTCAGAAATATTGACTCCATCTCCTCTCTATCCTTTAAAGGTCACAATGGTGGCGCCACTGCCTCCAGCATTTTGTGGAGCATAGCCGAAACTCTTGACATGCTTATTTCTTTGCAGGTATTTGGTGACGCCCTCACGGATGACTCCGGTTCCGATACCATGGATGATGTCTACCTGCGCCATGTTATTAAGCAGGGCTTGGTCGATAAAGGCATCCAGCTCATTCATGGCCTCTTCGTACCGTTTGCCTCGGAGATCCAGTCTGGCTTGCGGACCACGACCAGAAGCACGTTTGACGACATTGACTTGTTTTTTCTTGACTGGGGCTTCTTGCTGAGCCTGAACAAGGTCAAATTCTTTCTCTTCCAAGGTCATCTTGATCAAGCCGACTTGGGCTTCCCAACGGCCGTCCTTAAGCTGATTGGTCAAGGTTCCACGTTGACCATAACTGAGAACAATGATATCATCCCCAACCTTTGGAGCTCGTTTTTTCTTGGCCTTCTGAAGGACATTGTTTTTAGATAAGTCGACTTTTTCAGGAGCCAGTTTTTTCAGCTCTGCCTTGGCTTCAATGATTTCATGGGGTTTGAGTTGAGACTTACTGTGAAGGTTCTTGAGAATCTGGTCACTCTCACTTAGAGCGAGTTCCACAATCTCAGCAGCTTGTTCACGCGCCTTGTTGAGCTCGGTTTCTTTTTCACGATTGAGTTCGTTGTAGAGCTTTTTGAGAGCACGGTTCATCTTGAGGTTTTCTTGCTCGACCTCACGAATATTGTCCAAGCGTTTACGGCTTTCAAGCGTTTGCTCTTCCAATTGCTCAATGATGTGGTTAACATCATTATCTTGGTTGACCTGCTGGCTGGCATCTCCCACGATGACATCTGACAAGCCCAGACGTTTGGCAATTTCAAAGGCATTGCTGCGACCAGGAACTCCCTGCATAAAGCGATAGGTCGGACGCAGGCTGGCTGTATCAAACTCCATGCTGGCATTTTGCACAAAGGCTGTTTCAATACCATAAGCCTTAAGCTCTGGATAGTGGGTCGTCGCCATGGTCTTGACCTGACGTAGACGAAGATCCTCCAGAATAGCCATAGCAAGGGCTGCTCCTTCCTGCGGATCGGTACCTGCCCCAAGCTCATCTAAGAGTAAAAGCGAATGTTGGTTGACCTTGCCAAGAATATCTACGATATTGGTCATGTGGCTGGAGAAGGTAGACAAGCTTTGCTCGATAGACTGCTCATCCCCAATATCCGCGAAGATTTCCTCGAAAATACCGACACGGCTTCCCTTGTCAGCTAAAATGGGCAAGCCTGACTGGGCCATGAGTTGAGTCAAGCCCAGGGTTTTGAGCATGATGGTCTTCCCACCCGTATTGGGACCTGTAATGACAATGGCCGTTAATTCCTTACCAAAGTGTACATCGTTTGCAACAGCATTTTTGACCAAAGGATGGCGAACATGAAGGAGTTGAATCTCTTGATTCTCTGAAAGTTGAGGAACAACTGCTTGTCTTTCTTGGACGAAACGCACCTTGGCACGAATCAGATCCAGATGGCCGATAATCCAAGCGTCATTAGCAATCTCAGCAGCATGAGGACGAACCCGTTCCGATAGTTCCTGCAGGATGCGAATCATCTCATAGCGCTCATCAGCTCGCAGACTCGCGATTTCTTCGCTCAGTTTCACGACCTCACGGGGTTCGATATAGACCGTGTTTCCACTGGCAGAGATGTCATGGACAACACCTGCAATCTTATTGCGATAGGTGTTTTTGACAGGCAAAACCTGACGACCATTTCGACTAGCGATAATCCCTTCCGTCAACATCTGCGCTTTTTGCTTGAGCAAGTCTTGTAAGACATCTCGAACTTGACTCTCGCTATCATGAATCTTCCGACGGATGCGCGCTAGTTCTTCGCTGGCAAAATTCTCGATAAATCCTGCATCATTTAGGGCTTGGAGACTCCCTTGCAAGTGTGGAAAATCATGTAGTTTTTCAAACCATCTCACCAACTGTTCCAAGCGTACGTTTTCGAGATTGGTATAAAAACCTTGCAACTCTCTGCTAGCCAGCAAGACTCGTTTGAGGAGCAGGAACTCCTCAATATTGAGGTCCGCTCCCATCTCCAGACGCTTGCAAACAGCTGATATCTCACGCGTCGCTAGGATGGAAAAGTGAGGTTGCTCCACAAATAGGGCTTGCATTTCCTCCATCTCTGTAAAGGCTTGTTTGATCTTATCCGCCTTGGCAGTTGGAGCCAAGCCCTTTAGCTCCTCTAGTCCTTGTTCTGTCAAGAGATGCGGTTCAAACAAGGCCTTGATTTTATTAAATTCTAAGGTTTCTAGTATTTTTGTATTCATATTCTTTCCTTGTATACTGGTTTACAAGATTATAGCAACTAGATGTTTTGACCTAGTCCTCCAATCTGTAAACAAAGGGCTAGGAAAAATCCCGCCCTTTTTATCCGATTAAGTTTGTCACCCAGAGTTGTTTGATAAGGTTTGTCGTAAAAGGGACACTTTGGATGATGTGTTTGGCTACTGTACTTTTTTCGAGTGAATTTTGAATGACTGCCAGAGGTACTGTTGCAAGGATGGTCAGAGCCATTTGCAAGACAAATAAGGTTACCAATAGAGACAAAACGCCTGATCCGATACGCAACCATTTGACATCAAGCTTTTTAGTTGGAATCAAGTGCAGGAACAAACCGATAAAACGTCCGATAGTATAGCAAATCCCAAAAACTAGAAGATAGGCTAGACCCGCATAAAAGACCTTGTCTAGATGAAACAGCTGGTCTGAAGGGAAGAAAAAGGTGCCCTGTCCTTCCTGAGGATTGGCATAAGGGACAAGCAAGTGGAAGTGGTCGCCCAGTGATTTATAAAACTGTCCCGCAACAAAGGCTGAAATCACTGCCACGAGGAAATAATAAACTTGCAGGACCAAACCTCTACGGTAGCCGATGTAAAAGCCCCAAGCCAGAACCAATAAGAGTAGGATTGAAATCATAGGGAGTCCTCAATCTTGCTCTGTTCTTGTTTGACAGCAATCAACTTGTGGCGGAGTTCTAACAACTCTTGCTCCTTGTCATCAAATTCAATCTCACGGTTGAGTTGTGTAGACAGACAATTAACCGCCAAAAGAAGCGCAATGGTTTCATCATCCGCCCCAGGCATTTGTTCTTTAATTGCTTGGTATTTTTCAGTCGCAACCTTGGCAATTTCCTCCATAAAGAGGTTGTCATGCTCGGTTGTCAAGGTTAATGTCTTTTTTCCGAATGTAAACTTATATCGATTTAGATTTGCCATAAAATTCACCTCACGATATTATACCAAATTTCGCTAACTTTGTCAGTTTTTACCAATTCTCCTGCTTTTGTGGTACAATAGAGACTATGGCAAGTATCACACTCACACCAAGTGAACAGGAAATTCAGAGCTTTTTAAGTCAGTATCAGAAGGCTCTCAGTCCTAGTAAAAATCCTTATATTCGCTATTTTTTTAGACTGCCTCAGGCAACAGTTTCCATCTATACTTCTGGAAAAGTCCTCCTGCAAGGCGAAGCTACTGAGCAATACGCCAGTTTCTTTGGCTATCAAGTTGTAGAGGAAACCAGTGGACAAGATTTTCCTATGATTGGGACTGATGAGGTGGGAAATGGTTCCTACTTTGGTGGGCTGGCTGTCGTGGCTTCCTTCGTGACACCTGACCAGCATAACTTCTTACGAAAACTCGGTGTGGGGGATTCAAAAACCCTGACAGACCAAAAGATTCGTCAGATTGCCCCTATCCTCAAGGAAAAAATCCAGCACCAAGCGCTCCTTCTTTCACCGAGCAAGTATAATGAAGTTATCGGAGAGCGTTACAATGCTGTTTCTGTAAAGGTTGCCCTTCACAACCAAGCTATCTTTCTCCTGCTTCAAAAAGGAGTCCAGCCAGAAAAAATCGTGATTGATGCCTTTACAAGCCCTAAAAACTATGACAAGTACTTGGCGCAAGAATCCAACCGTTTCCCAAACAAGGTTAGTTTGGAAGAAAAAGCCGAGGGCAAATACCTGGCTGTTGCGGTTAGCTCCATCATCGCTCGTGATCTCTTCCTCGAAAACTTGGAAAATCTGGGACGAGAACTGGGCTATCAACTGCCAAGTGGCGCTGGAACTGCATCAGATAAGGTTGCTAGCAAAATCCTTCAGGTCTATGGCATGAAGGGACTTCATTTCTGTGCCAAACTACATTTTAAAAACACTGAAAAAGCCAAAGCACTTCTAGAAAGGTAAATTATGAATTCGTTTAAAACATTTCTAAAAGAATGGGGAGTTTTCTTCCTGATTATCGCGCTGGTCGGCCTTGGCCGTATCTTCCTTTGGAGCAATGTCCGTGTGGAAGGACACTCTATGGATCCTACCCTAGCCGATGGAGAGGTTCTCTTCGTTGTCAAACATCTCCCAATTGACCGCTTCGACATTGTGGTTGCGCATGAGGAAGACGGAAATAAAGACATTGTCAAAAGGGTCATCGGCATGCCTGGTGATACCATCCGCTACGAAAATGACAAACTCTTTATCAACGGTGAAGAAACGAATGAACCTTACCTAGCTGAATATCTCAACTTGTTCAAAACAGAAAAGTTGCAAAACACCTATACTGGAAAAGGATTTGAAGGCAATAAGGGAGTTTACTTTAGAGAACTTGCTCAAAAGGCACAGGCCTTTACAGTCGATGTCAATTCCAACACCAGCTTCAGCTTTACTGTCCCTCAAGGCGAATACCTCCTCCTTGGTGACGATCGTCTAGTCTCTAGCGACAGCCGCCATGTTGGTACCTTCAAGGCTAGCGAAATCAAAGGCGAAGCAAAATTCCGTTTCTGGCCACTTAACCGTATCGGAACATTTTAAGATAAGGAAGAGGCCGAGAATGCTAAGTCTCAGTCTCTTTTTCTATTGTGAGAAAAAACTTTTAGTCATCTAGTTTTTTCAAAGTTGCTAAGAGACCAATTCTCATAAACTCATGTAAAGGAAACCTATGGAAGTTTATTTTTCAGGCACTATTGAACGCATTATTTTTGAAAATGTCAGTAATTTCTATCGCATCCTCCTCTTAGATATCGAAGATACCAATGCGGAGGACTTTGACGATTTTGAAATCATCGTTACAGGAACCATGGCGGACGTGATTGAGGGCGAAGACTATACTTTTTGGGGGCAAATCGTTCAGCACTCCAAGTATGGAGAACAACTGCAGATTTCCCGTTACGAAAGAGCAAAACCCACTAGTAAGGGCTTGGTCAAATATTTCTCTAGCAGCCATTTTAAGGGAATCGGTCTCAAGACTGCCCAGAAAATTGTTGATACCTATGGTGACAATACCATTGACGAAATTCTGGAACATCCTGAAAAGCTAGAAGGCATCTCAGGGCTCTCTGCCAAAAACCGTGAGGCTTTTGTTTCCACCCTCCGTCTCAACTATGGGACAGAAATGGTCTTGGCTAAACTTGCCAACTACGGCATTCCAAATAAACTAGCCTTTCAGATTCAAGACTTTTACAAGGAAGAAACACTGGATATTGTCGAAAACTATCCCTACCAACTGGTCGAAGATATCAAGGGCTTGGGTTTTACCATTGCTGACCAATTAGCCGCCGAACTAGGCATCGAAAGTCAAGCCCCTGAACGCTTCCGTGCTGGCCTTGTCCACAGTCTTTTTCAGGGATGTATGGATACGGGCGATACCTATATGGAAGCCCGAGATTTGCTGGAACAAACCCTGACTCTCCTCGAGTCTTCCCGTCCTGTGGAACTGGACCCCAGCCAAGTAGCTCAGGAATTATCTCATCTGATCGAAGAAGATAAGGTTCAACAGGTGGATACTAAAATCTTTGATAACAGCCTCTTTTTCGCTGAAGAAGGCATTCGCAGTCACTTGGTTCGTATCCTTGAAAAAGAAGAGCAGAAAAATCAGGATTTGGAAACCATTCAAAAGCATATCGCTACTGTCGAGCAAGAATTAGGTATCCAGTACGATGACATTCAAAAGCAGGCTATCTGTGACGCTATCCAGAACAAGGTCTTTATCCTAACAGGTGGACCTGGTACTGGTAAAACGACTGTTATCAATGGGATTATCGCTGTTTATGCCCTCTTAGAAGGGCTTGATCTCAGGAAGAAAAGTAGTCTGCCTATCCTTCTAGCAGCTCCAACTGGTCGAGCCGCTCGGCGCATGAATGAATTGACAGGTTTGCCTAGCGCGACCATACATCGCCATTTGGGGATGACGGGAGACGATGATACCAGTCATCTAGAAGATTATCTGGATGCCGACTTCATCATCGTGGATGAGTTTTCTATGGTGGACACTTGGTTAGCCAACCAACTCTTCTCCAACATCTCTTCTAACAGTAAAATCCTCATCGTGGGAGACAGTGACCAGTTGCCTTCTGTTAGTCCCGGACAAGTCCTTGCTGACCTGCTCCAGATACCCCTGATTCCGCAAACTCGCTTAGAACGGATTTACCGTCAGAGCGAAGAATCAACTATCGTTACCTTGGCGAGTCAGATTCGACAAGGCATCTTGCCAGCCGACTTTACCCAGAAAAAAGCTGACCGTTCCTACTTTGAAATCGCTAGCGGCCATATCCCAGCTACCATTGAGAAAATCCTCGGTGCTGCCCTCAGAAGTGGCATTCCGGCGCGCGATATTCAGGTGCTAGCGCCTATGTATCGAGGAACTGCTGGTATTGACGCCATCAACCAACTCATGCAAGAACTGCTCAATCCTCAGCAAAAGGGGCAAGTTAGCTTTGAAGCAACTCAGTGTCACTATCGAACAGGGGACAAGGTCATTCACCTAGTCAACGATGCCGAAGTCAATGTCTTTAATGGAGACCTAGGCTACATCACAGACCTGATTCCTGGAAAATACACCGAGTCCAAACAAGACGAGATTGTCATTGATTTCGATGGCAATGAAGTCGTCTACCCACGTAACGAATGGTACAAGATTCGTCTGGCTTATGCCATGAGTATCCATAAGTCTCAGGGAAGTGAGTTTCCTGTTGTCATCCTACCCATTACTAGTGCTAGCAAGCGCATGCTGGAGCGCAATCTCATCTATACAGCCATTACACGCGCCAAGAGCAAGCTTATCTTACTAGGCGAATTACAGGCCTTTGACTATGCAGTCAAGCATATCGGGACTGCTCGCAAGACCTATCTGATTGAACGCTTCAGTGATTTAATTGAAAATAATATTGAAGAAAGTAAACAAGCCTTCTCTGAAACTGCCACAGCAAGTGACTCTGAACAATCCTACATCCTCACCGAGAAAAACTGGTCTAGCATCCCAGCCATGATTGGGATTACAGATGCAGACCTCAAAGAGATTTTTGGAAAATAGCGCAACAGAAAGCCCACCTAGTCAGGTGGGCTTTTTATCTTTTAAGATTATTTAACTGTTGCTGTGCTTGTGATCAACTCAACAGCTTTTTTGATAGTGATATCGTGTTTCAACATGTCAGCTGAAAGCAAGTTTTGAACTTGTGCCACTTCCATGTTGTAATCTGCAGCCAATTGCTCGATTTCTTTTTGGATTTCTTCTTCTGAAGCATCAAATCCTTCAGCTTTGGCAACTGCTTCGATAACAAGGTTAGTCTTCGTACGTGACTCAGCTTCTCCCTCGTATTGTTTGTGAAGATCTTCTTGAGTAGTTCCAGTGATTTGGAAGTACATGTCAGGGTTGATCCCTTGACGTTGCAAGTTTCCAAGGAATTCATTTACTGAACGGTGAACTTCTTCGTGGATCATTTCTTCTGGAAGTTCTACGATTTCAGCGTTTTCTACAGCTTTATCGATTGCTGCACCTTCAACGGCATCTTTGTATGCTTCTTCTTTCGCAGCAGTCAATTCTTTGCGGTATTTTTCTTTCAATTCGTCAAGAGTTTCCACTTCTTCGTCGATATCTTTTGCAAGTTCATCGTCAAGAGCTGGAACTTCTTTAGCTTTTACTTCGTGGATAGTTGTCACGAATTTAGCTTCTTTACCTGCAAGGTCTTCTGCTTGGTAGTCTTCTGGGAATGTTACGATAACATCAACAGTTTCGCCAGCTGAGTGTCCAACCAATTGGTCTTCAAAACCAGGGATAAATTGACCTGATCCAAGTCCAAGTGAGAAGTTTTCACCTTTTCCACCGTCAAATTCAACACCATCGATAGAACCAACGAAGTCGATGACAACAGTGTCGCCATTTTCAGCAGCGCCGTCTTTGATAACCAATTCAGCCAAGTTGTTGCGTTCGCGTTCGATACGTTCTTCAACGTCAGCGTCAGCTACTTCTTTTTCTACATCAACTGATACTTCAAGGTTTTTGTAGTCGCCCAATTTTACTTCAGGTTTTGTCACGACTTCAGCAGTGATAACCCAGTCTTGACCTTTTTCCATTGAAGTTACGTCAATTTTTGGTTGTGCAACGACTTCAAGACCAGCTTCTTTTACTGCAGCTTCATAAGCGTTTGGCAAAAGAGCGTTCATAACGTCTTGGTAAAGTGACTCTTCACCAAATTTTTTGTCGAAGATAGGGCGTGGAAGGTGACCTTTACGGAAACCTGGAACATTAAGAGATTTCTTCACTGAGTTGAAGACACGGTCCAATTCTGGTTTGATTTGGTCTTGAGAGATAGTGAAAGTCAAGACACCACGGTTTGTTTCTTTGTTTTCAAATGATACAGACATTCTGTCATTTCTCCTTAAAAATTTTTAATACATTCTATTATAGCATTTTCTATAAATAAAATCTAGACTAATGCAGACAATTATAGACAACAAGCCTTTTTTTCTAACTAAAACACTCATAAAGTATAGACAATTTTAGACTACTTTGGACATCTTTTGGTTAGTTTATGATTAGTCATTTTCCAAAACTAATTGATCTAATTTTTCAGTTATATTCGACTTCATCTTCTCAGTAACATGAGTATAAACACTTAAAATCTTTGTTTCATTAGTATGACCTACACGATTCATTATCGCTGTTATAGGTACCTCCAATTCAGCAAGCAAACTTATATGTGAATGCCTAAAAACGTGAGTAGTCAATACAAAATCATCTTTCTTAATCTCACTTTTCCTAAAACTGTTTTTCAAAAAGTAATTGAAACTAGTTATCATTTAAAGGAAAACCATTATTTGTAAATATATGATCACCTTCTTCTAAAAGAAGATATTCTTTTAAAATTTCTAACACTCTATCACTAATACCGATTACTCTATATGAAGCTAAACTTTTCGGACTATCCAAAAACACTTCGTTATTGGACGGTTACATTACAAGACGAAATTGAAGAAATCTTTCCATTACAAAACGCATATTATCAAGTTTTTTGGACACCTGATAATATACGTTTTTCCTATTTTAAAGACTTTTTATCCACCTATTATACAAAGTTAAGTATCCATCACAGTTTACAACTAACCTTCATTACTTAACCCATTCACCATTATAGTTTACGTAGTAACCACCTACTGTGGTATTAACTGCTAAAGCACCTGAACCATAGGCATAGTACCATTTACCATTGACTTGGAACCAACCTGTCTTCATATCTCCATTACTTGCATTTAGGTAGTACCAAGTTGAACCATCTTTCACCCAACCAGTTGCCATAGCTCCTGATGAACGGAGATAGTACCACTTGTTACCAAGATATTGCCAGCCTGTTTTCATATCGCCATTTTCAGCATCTAAATAGTACCAAGCTGAGCCTTCCTGATACCAGCCAGTTGTCATAGCTCCTGATGAACGGAGGTAGTACCACTTATTGCCAATTTGCTTCCAACCAGTTTGCATGATACCAGTTTCTGAATCTAGATAGTACCAAGTGGAAGCATCTTGAATCCAACCAGAACGTTTCTCACCACCAAGATTCTTATTCCCAGAATTTCCTGTTTTTGCTAGGTAATACCAGTTAGATTGATCATAAAGCCAACCTGTCTTTAAAGAATGATCTTGATCAAAGTAGTAGTATGCTAATTTAAGAACTTCGGGACCTTCCCAGCCTTCACCATGTTTTTTCCCAACGGTTAAGGAATCTTTTAGCTCTAATTGTTGCCAACCAACAAACTCTTGTAGAACTCCATCTTTGTCAAAGTAGTACCATTCTGGCATTGGGGAACCTTCTAATCTTATACCATTAGGGTAAGGACCAATTGTATATCCCTTAACCGGCATTGGAATGTACTGCCAACCAACAACCATTTCACCATTATAGTCAAAATAATAGGTCTTTCCTTCAATTACTCGCCAGTCAGTCTCTTTAATATCGCCCTTTTTGTAGTAAGTTCTTCCGTTTTCTTGGACAAACTGCCATCCTTCAGAATCATCTGCAAATACTGTATTTGTAGCTAGCAAACCAAAGAAAATTGCTGTTAACCCAACTTGCATAGTTTTTTTCAAAATTTTCATCTATATACCCCTCCAATATTAAATCCACTCACCAGATGAAGCGAAATTATAAACTTTACCATCGATAGTTTGGCTACCTGTAACCATTGCTCCACTTGAATTGAGATAATACCAGTTTCCTCCTACTTTTATCCAACCTATTTTCATATCTCCATTAGTAGGATCTAGATAGTACCATGTTGAACCATCTTTATACCAACCAGTCTTCATATCACCATTTTTATTATCTAAGTAATACCATCTGCCTCGTACATATTTCCAACCTGTTGCCATCGAACCAGAGGATTCAAGGTAATACCATTTTTCGTTTACTTTTTGCCAATCTGTAAGCATCTTACCTAAAGCATCTAAATAGTACCAAGTATCATTTATTTTCTGCCAACCTGTTTGTTTCGTACTATTCTTATAATAATACCAAGTACCGCTAATAAACTTCCATCCATCAATAGAATATCCTTGAATAACAGAGTAGATGAAAGATAGAGCCTTCTCATTTAACTTAACAGCATAATTCATTTGTTCAGGGTCACTCCCAGAAACATGAACTCCGACAACCCTATTGGTAGAATCATACACTGCTGAACCGCTAGCACCACCCTTTGTATCTATTTGGTAGAATAAAAAATCCCCTGTGTCTTTAAGAATATTCTTAAAGCCTGTATACATCTGCTCGTCTTCACTAAGGGCTGGATAACCAGTAATCGTAGCTCCTATACCTTTGAGATTTTCAATATTATTCGGAAGTCCTAACGTCCCTAATTGAGCGCCAATCGGTTCTTCCAAAATTAAAACTGCTAAATCATAGGTAGTAAGCTCATCTGGAGCAGTATTTCGAAATTCTTTTAAATAGCGAGCTTCTTTTACTTTTATCCGACCAAACGGCACACTATTTGGAGTACGAGCAGGAGTAACATATAGTTCTTCTGCATCTTTACCAAACTCATGTTTATAAATATTATGAGCAGCAGTAATAAGGACATTATCCTTTATAAAATTGGCACTCCCTCGATAAGTTACATCTTCACCATTTTTCACACCACGAAATTCTTACTCTACATAAGCTGATGTAGAGTAAGGATATTGTAAAGTATTTTCTACCTTAACTAAATCATTTTTGCCAATAATGACTTCTGACTGATTTGTATAATATTGACCATAAGTCGGTGAAACATCGGGAAGTGAAAAATTATTAGTTCCTGGATTCTCTTGTAATGTTTCACTTACCTCATACTCCTCGCCTGTACTTGAAATAACAGTCAAAGCAGATACTGTCGGTAGCTGACTAGCTAACAAAGTACTAGCAACAATTGAAATACCCAATTTTTTATAAAACGTTTTCTTCATTCTTTTATCCTCCTAATGTGATTATAGCATACTATTCCATGCCTTTCAATATATTAATTAAGAAAATTCAGCATCTTCTTTAAATACCCTCTATTATCACATAAACAGGCGACTTTTTTCAAGTCATGAATGCGCTTTTCAATAGTGCTAGAGGTACTTGCTCGCTTCCCTGATACTAAGTTCAGCCATTCTCTTCTTATTTTTTTCAATAAAACGTGCTACCCATTCTGGATTGGTTTTAGAGTAGTCTCTTAGAGCCCATCCGATGGCTTTGTTGATGAAAAATTCTGTCTGGTCCAGATTGTTGAGCAGGATCTTTTCCATCAGTTGGACATTTGTTTTCTCTTTCCTTAACAACTGGTGGTCAATAGCGACTCGTCTCAGCCAGATATTATCTGACAGGCTCCATTTTAAAATCACTTCTTCAAGTTCCGGATGGTCGGCTACCAAACTTCCTACTACCCGATCTAAGATATCTACCGTATCCCACCAGGACTTGGTCACGACCAGGCGCTCAAGCTTAGGCAAATCGTCCTTCGTTAGATAAGACTGCATAGCCTTCAAATAGTTGGCAGCAACATATTGGTATTCTCTAGGCTCCTTTTCCCAGCAAGTGTCTATAAAATTCCAATCGATGGTCTTTGTTTTTTTCGCACTTGGAAAGTATTTTCTGTAGAGTGCATTTCTTTCAGGACCTGCAACGCCTAGAAAGGAAAATTGATGGCGCATATAGGCTTCCATGGGAGTGGCTTTTTCTGGATTTTTTGCTGCATCCAACTCCATAAGTAAATCTGCAAGACTCATCTAAAAGTCCTCCTGCCCTACCAAGTGGTGCTGAAAGGCATAGACTGCAGCCTGAGTGCGATCGCTGACCTCAAGCTTGGCTAGGATGTTGGATACATGGGTCTTGACCGTCTTGAGAGAGATGAAGAGTTCATCTGCAATGCGCTGATTTTCGTAGCCCTTGGCGATGAGTTGAAGCACGTCTCGTTCACGCGCAGTCAGGTCCTCATGAAGTTCCATATGATTGCGGTGGTATTCAACCTTCTTGCTGACCTCTTGTTCAATGGCCAGCTCGCCAGCAGCCACCTTACGGACAGCATGGAGCAATTCATCTGCACTTGAAGTCTTAAGCATATAGCCTTTGGCACCAGCATTCAAGACTGGCATAATTTTTTCATTGTCCAAGTAAGAGGTGACAATTAATATCTTGGCTTCAGGCCATTCTTTGAGGATGGTTAAGGTCGCGTCAATCCCATTCATCTCAGGCATGACGATATCCATGACAATGACATCTGGACGCAGTTTCAAGGCCAAGTCAATACCTTGAGCACCATTGGCAGCCTCGCCCACAACTTCCACATCGTCTTGGAGATCAAAATAGCTTTTCAAGCCCAATCGAACCATTTCATGGTCATCTACAAGTAAAATTTTCATCTCTACTCCTTTATGATTTCTTATCTAGCAGGGGAATACGGATATCAACCGCCAGTCCTTGCTTTGGAGCTGTCAAAAGTTGAACCGTTCCTGCCATATCTTCGACCCGCTCCTTGATATTTCGCAGTCCATAACTCAAGTCATCTAAACTCCCTAACTGGAAACCAATCCCATTGTCCACCACCTTCAGCTGCAATTCAACATCTTTCTGATAGAGGTAGACATCTAGGCAAGATGCCTGGGCATGGCGAAGGGTATTGCTGATCAACTCCTGAAGAATGCGGAAGATATGTTCTTCAATCTTCTTGGGCAATTTAGACACATTCTGCTTGAGACTAACCTTGAGATCACTCTTGTCCTCTAGCTCTTTTAAGAGGATTTGAATCCCCTCAATCAAACTCTTCTCTTCCAACTCAACTGGTCGCAAATGTAGGAGCAAGACCCGCAAATCTTTCTGGGCTGTTTCAAGGATAGCTGCAACACTTTGCAACTGGGTCTGCATCTTTTCTCTATCCAGCTTCAAAGACTGTTGACTGACACCTGATAAAATCATATGGGCTGCAAACAACTCCTGACTAACTGTATCGTGCAAGTCACGTGCTATCCGCTTCCTTTCCTTCTCGATGATTGCTTCTTCCTTGACCAGGCTTTGATTTTCAGCCTTTTGAACAGCCTCTGTCAAGAGATTGAGCTTGCCAGACAAGGACTTGAAGCTGGCATCCAAGTCTGGATCTGCAAAGGCAACCACCTCTTTTCCTGCTAACAGTCGCTTGAGATTGACTTGCATTTTTCTGCGAGAGACTTCTTCTATCACGCGCCAAAAGAGGACAAAAAAGAAGGTCATGGAAAGGCTAAAGACCAAGATCAAGAAGATGAGTTTCTCTGTTTTCTCAATATCCTGTAGCAAATAGGACCAGTCTAGTTCAAAAATATCAAGTAAACTATTAGTCAAAAAGAGGATAAAAAGGAAAGAAGTTAGGCCGATTAACAGATACGATTGCTTTTTCATCCTCTGACCACCTCCACATCGCCAACCATAGTAGTTAGGAAAATCTTGACGCTCTTGTTACTCTTGAGATAGTCTCTGGTTTCCTGATGATAGTGTTCATTGCGAAGGGCTCGCTTGGGTTGATGGAGGAAAGTTAAATCTCCATAGAGACAGTTGACACTTAGACTGATTTCAACATCTACAGGTACGATAATCCTAGTCGTTCCGACCATTTTACGGAGGATGATGACATTGTCATGATTGGTTAGGATAACTCTTTCTAAATGAATAGTGTCCTTGCCCATGAGGCGAAAGAGATTGATATCGTCAAACTGGCAGGTCTGGTGACTAGAGAAATGATGGAGATTGCCAAACCAAGGGTTTCGTTCATTTTTAACTGTCACCACCTCTTCAAAGACCAAATCCGTCTCCTCTTTTTCTTGGTTCATCATTGGATAGAGAAGAAAGAGACTGTAGATCACTGCCACAAAGATAGCTAAAATCACAAAGGGATTGAGCATGACGATGAAAAAGAAAAGAATAGTCGCTACAAGGAGGAAGACGTTGTTGCCCTCTTTCCCTGTATAATAGCGGAGCAAGAGTAAAAAGAGGAACAGAATCAGCAGAAAACGCGAAAAATGCTCTGATACCATCAAAATCAGAGCCCCCGTCAACAGACAGGCTTCAATAAATAAAAAGATTTGAAATTTTTTCATAGCTGCATCCTCTCTTTTCTATTTTATCACAATTCAAAAAAGTCACCTCGGTCTGAGGATGGAAAAAGGAGATAGGACAGAAATCGCTCCTACAAACTTGGTTCTTTCAGCTCACCACAGTTGACAAAAGGCTACAAAAAAGGGCGGGATCCTTGTCCCGACCTCTCTACTTCTGATCTTTAGCTTCTTTTAGTTTACCATAAAGAATATAGTCTACGTTTTGCAGATCCGCTATGGTGGCACAATTAAGGGCACACATAATCAAACGCAGATCTTCTTTCCAGATTTGGACAATACCAATCACCTCTTCGACGGAGTAGGTTTCAATCAACTCTAGAACGGTTCGAGACAATCCCACAGCCTTGGCACCAAAGACCAAGCACTTAATCATATCAAGAGGATTTCGAACCCCTCCACTAACCAAAAGTTCGACCTTTTCTTTCCAGTCTTGGGCATTGAGAAGGGCTTGCATAGTGGACTGACCCCATTGATTAAGATAATCACGCTGACCACTGCGACGATTTTCGATATAGGCAAAGCTAGTACCACCACGGCCCGACAGGTCAACCGTTCGAACACCCAATTCATAGGCTCTTTCGATGGTCTTCACATCCATCCCAAAACCCACTTCCTTTAGGACAATAGGAACGGGGATTTGCTTGCTATAGTCTGCCAGATGCGATTGCCAGCTTCTGAACGTTCTTTCTCCCTCAGGCATGAGTAATTCCTGCATAACATTGACATGCACTTGCAAAAGAAGAGGATTCATCGCTTCTACAGTCTGAAGTCCCAACTCAACAGGCTTGTCCAAGCCAATATTGGTTCCTAGGAGGAGATTTGGATGGCTGGATTTGACAGAAAAAGAGTCATCTGTTGGATCCTTGAGGGCTGCACTATAAGAGCCCGTCACAAACAAAATCCCACAGGCTTCTGCCACCTGAGCCAGCTTTTGATTGATTTCTCTTCCCTTATCGCTTCCACCCGTCATGGCATTGATATAAAAAGGAAAGTCCCACTTACGACCTGCAAATTCTGTAGACAAATCAATCTCATCTAGGTCATAGAGCGGTAGCGAGGAGTGGATTAACTCAACCTCATCAAAGCTATTATAGGAGCTTTTTTGCTCAAGGGCATATCGAATATGCTCATCCTTACGATTTGTCGTCATGTCCTATCCTTTCTTGGTATAAGAGCTCAATCCCCAGATCGGCCCAACGATTTTTTAAGGTTTCAGTTGATTGCTCATCAAAACTCAAGGCAATCCCACAGTCACCACCACCAGCGCCACTACTCTTGGCAACGGCTTGCAAACCTTGGCTGGCTTCTTTTAGCTGTCTGAGCGAAGGCGTATAA
Source organism: uncultured Streptococcus sp. (assembly GCA_963554245.1). Lineage (GTDB taxonomy): Bacteria > Bacillota > Bacilli > Lactobacillales > Streptococcaceae > Streptococcus. The sequence goes on along the minus strand of CAUVRF010000002.1, from coordinate 16,652 downwards.
ATATCTAAACTCAAGCCTTCTAAGAGCTGGCTGGCTGTTTCCACCTGCTCGATGATGTTTTCTGCATTCCCCTGCTCCAAGGCTTCTACCAAAGCAGATACCGTTGCTTTTGAGGAAGTTAAAAAGTTCTGGTCTATGTTTTGCTTGATTTGCTGGACCATGTCACTTGATACGGCCACTTCCTTGGTCCATCCCACTAGGAAATCACATTCTAGAGCTGGTTGCACTTGTGAGATAGAAAAGCTCCAATCACGCTCCAAAACTGTAGCCACGTTTTCTTCTTCCAACCAAGCAGCTATCTTCTTTCGATCAAAAGACTGGTAGAGAACCAAATCCTCTGCCACAATACAGGCAAGGTCTCCCATGGAGCCGTTATCGCCTCGCTTGAGCAAGACCGCGCTAGCCAGCTTGAACAAGAGTTCCTGATCAACCGTAATATCATACAGAGCCAGCAGAGCCTTGACAACCAAGACAACGACGCTACCACTAGAACCTAGACCAAACTTTTTCCCTTCCCGTTCCATTTTTCCACGGATTTCCAAGGAAAGAGGTCGCAAGGTTTGCCCACGATTAACGAGGAAATCTCCCACTAGAGAAATTGTTTCTTGAATCAAGCTGTAGGCAGGATTTGGCGTCAAGTCCACTGCAAAATTAAACATATCTGAGTAGATACGATAGCTGTCAGAAAAGGCAATCTCTGCCTTCATATAGATGGGGATAGCCTTTATCAAGGCTAACTGTCCTGGCTCTAGAATAGCATATTCACCTGCCCAATAGAGTTTTCCGCAAGTTTTAACAGCAATCATCTTGGCTCAAATCCTTTGTTTTTGACACAATCAAGCGGTAACGTTGACCGAAGATTTCTGATAAATGCTCCAAGTCTTTCTCTTGACAGAGGACTTTGACATTGGGACCAGCATCCATAGTAAAGTAGCAGGCTTCCCCTTGCTCACGAAGCTGGCGAACAAAGTCCATGGCTTCATAAGAGGCGTCCGTCAGATAAGAAAAGGCTGGTGATGCTGTTTTGGTCGTAGCGTGCATAGCCAAGGCATTTTCCTCCGTTAATTCCCCAACCTTGGCAAAATCATTTTCTTTGAGGTAAACCAGCATATCCTGATAATCCTTCTCAGACTGACTCACCCAGTCATCAAAGGTCGTCGAGGTTTCCACACAAAGTTTCATCCCGTCACGGCTAGAGATTGGTTTTTTCTTATCTTCTAGCACCAACATAATCATAGCTAGTTTCAAGTCTGTCTCTACAGGGTAAATTTCTCCACTATCCTTGTCCCAGGCTCCTAGCGGTCCATAAAAACTCCGAGAAGAAGAGCCTGAAGCAAACTTAGCCTCCTGCGCTAACTGACTTCTATCCAATCCAAGCTTGAAATAAGCATTACAAGCCTTGACCAGGGCGGACAAACCACTAGAACTTGATGACAGACCCGCCGCGGTAGGCATATTGTTCTGAGTATCAATACGAACAAAGCCTTCACCTTCTGGACGATAGCGGTCAATAATCTTACTCATTTTGGCATGCTCTGCCTCATTTTGTAGCTGACCATTGATATAAAAGGCATCAGCTGTCGCATCCGTCGGTAGAGATGACAAGGTGGTCTCCGTATACATATTTTCCAAAGTCAGAGAGATACTGCTAGTAGCAGGAACCATCTCTTTTTCTTTTTTCTTTCCCCAATATTTGATAATGGCAATATTTGCGTAGGAACGTACTGTTACAGGCTTTCGATCCATGTCTGAACAGCTCCTTTCTCTTCTAGTCGTTTTGCTAGTTCTTGCGCTTGATCCAGATTAGCTACCAAGGCGATAATACAGCCTCCTAGTCCACCACCACTCATCTTGGCACCTAGAGCACCATGGCTCAGAGCCGCTTCAACGAGGGAGTCTGCCTCAGGGCTACTGACACCAATTTCTTTTAAATGTAAATGGGCTTGACTGAGGATTTGTCCCAGTTTTTTAGCATCTTTTTGTCTAATCGCATCTTCTGCTTGCTGGGTCAATTCTCCCAGGGCATGCAAAAACGGTAGGGCATCCTTCCCCTTGCTTTGAACCACTTGGATGGCTTCACGAGTGTGACCATACACGCCCGTATCAGCAATCACCAAATAGGCAGATAGTTCCATCTCAAACTCTGTAAATCCAACGTTTTTAATAAAGCGAATGGGGTGATCACTGAGACAGGTCTTGGCATCCAAACCACTCGGATTCATATGGGCAATCATCTCAGCTCGATTGACCAAGATTTCCAATACATCATGAGGCAGGTCAGCTTGATAGTAGTCAAAAACTGCACGAATAGCTGCTATGCTAATGGCAGCTGACGAACCCATTCCCCGTTTCTCAGGGATAGCCGAGTCAATCACACAGCGAATGCAGGCCTCTTTAATCTCTAAATATTCTAACGAAGCATAAACTGCCATGGACAAGGTATCCTCCTCATAAAGACGCCACGGACTCGCTGCAGGAACTACCTTACATGTCACCTCCACCTCCAAAAGAGGCAAGGAAATAGCAGGATAGCCGTAAACGACAGCGTGCTCTCCTATTAAAATAATCTTACTATGTGCCTGACCGACACCAACTTTTTTTGTCATTTTTTCCTTTTGCTAGACGATAAGACCGTCTTATTTTTCACACAAGTATTTATTCTTTCCTATCTATTTTATTATATTTTCACAAAAAAAGCGATTGTTTCCTTCACAATCGCCTCTTTCATTATTGAACCCATTCGCCATTATAATTGACAGAATAGCCATCTACGGTCGTATTCACTGCCAAAGCACCTGAGTTGTAAGCATAGTACCATTTGCCATTGACCTGGAACCAGCCTATCTTCATATCTCCATTACTTGCATTTAGGTAGTACCAAGTTGAACCATCTTTCACCCAACCAGTTGCCATAGCTCCTGATGAACGGAGATAGTACCACTTGTTACCAAGGTATTGCCAGCCCGTTTTCATATCACCATTTTCAGCATCTAAATAGTACCAAGTTGAGCCTTCTTGATACCAGCCAGTCGCCATAGCTCCTGATGAACGGAGATAGTACCACTTATTGCCAAGTTGTTTCCAACCAGTTTGCATGATACCAGTTTCTGGGTCTAGGTAATACCACGGAGCAGGTTTGCTTCTATCAATGCCAAAAGTAACATGGAAATCTTGAGTCCAACCCTTAGCAACTTCACCAATTGGTAGTGGATTGTAAGAATCATCGCCAGAAATTCCTAGCTTATTTAAATAATACCAATTGCCGTCTTCATAAGTCCAGCCTGTCTTTACAGCATAATGATTATCAAAATAATAAGTTCTCTTTTCAGCAGATGGAGCATATTGTTCACCGTATACTTTTCCTGTATTTTCAGACGTTTTTGCCTCTAGTACTTGTTTATCTGTTTGTTCTAGCAAAGCACCATCTTGTCCAAAATAGTACCACTTCTCCTGAAGGCCAATTTCTACGACTGGACGATTATTAAATAAATTATCACGATAACCTGTTCCATGAATTTCTACGTATTGCCATCCAACTACCATTTCTCCTTTATCACCAAAATAGTAAGTTTTACCGTCTATTTTATGCCAATAGATTGCTTTATGATCATCTTTTACATAATATTTTCTATTATCCTTATCAACAAATCGGCCACCTGTGGTATTCGCAAATACCGTATTTGTAGCTAGCAAACCAAAGAAAAATACTGTCAGTCCAACTTGCATCATTTTTTTGAAAATTTTCATCTATATACCCTCCGATATTAAATCCACTCACCAGATGAAGCAAAGTTATAAACTTTACCATCAATCGTCTGACTACCTGTGACCATAGCACCACTTGAATTGAGATAATACCATTCACCTGATACTTTTATCCATCCGGTTTTCATATCTCCATTAGAAGGATCTAGATAGTACCATGTTGAGCCATCTTTGTACCAACCAGTCTTCATGTCTCCATTACTCTTATCTAAGTAATACCATTTGCCTCGGAGGTATTTCCACCCCGTTGCCATTTCGCCAGAGGAATCAAAATAGTACCATTTGCCTCGTACATATTTCCAGCTAGTTGCCATTGCGCCAGAAGATTCAAGATAATACCACTCCCCAGATATTTTTTGCCAACCTGTTTGTTTCGTACTATTCTTATAATAATACCAAGTACCGCTAATCAATTTCCAACCATCAATAGAATGCCCTTGAATAACAGAGTAGATGAAAGATAGAGCCTTCTCATTTAACTTAACAGCATAATTCATCTGTTCTGCCTCACTCCCATTGGTATGAACTCCGACAACCCTATTATTAGAATCGTATACTGCTGAACCACTAGCACCACGCAAAGTATCTACTTGATAGAATAAAAAATCATTTGTATCTTGAAGTACCACTTTTGTATCAGTATACATCTGCTTAATTAACTTATTAAAAGAAGGGTATCCTGTAATTGTTACATCTAGATTTTTAGTATTTTCTAAATTATTTGGAAGTCCTAACGTCCCCAATTGAGCACCAATCGGTTCTTCCAAAATTAAAACTGCTAAGTCATAGGTAGTAAGCTCATCTGGATCAGTATTTCTAAATTCTTTTAAATAACGAACTTCTTTGACTTTTATTTCACCAAATGGATTGCTATCTGGAGTAGCTGCAGGCATAATCTTTACTTCAGTTGCTTCTGTTTTGGATTTACGGTCATAAACGACATGAGCTGCTGTAATCAAAACATTGTCTTTGATAAAGGAAGCACTTCCTCTACCTGTACCTATTTCTACTGAATCGGCATTTTTAAATTTAAATGTTGCTTTTACATAAGCTGATGTAGAATAAGGATATTGTAAAGTATTTTTTACCTTAACTAAATCATTTTTACCAATAATGACTTCTGACTGATTTGTATAATATTGACCATAAGTTGGTGAAACATTCGGAAGTGAAAAATTATTATTTCCTGGACTCTCTTGTAATGTTTCACTTACCTCATACTCCTCGCCTGTACTTGAAATAACAGTCAAAGCAGATACTGCCGGTAGCTGACTAGCCAACAAAGTACTAGCAACAATTGAAATACCTAATTTTTATAAAAAGTTTTCTTCATTAATTCATCCTCCTAAAAAATTGTAACACACCTGTTCATCTCTGTCAATACAAAGAAAAGAACGAAAAGATATCCCTTTCTCCATTTGAAAAAAGCAGTTACATAACTGCAACTGCTTTTCTATTCTTGCATGGTGTACCCAACACCACGCACGGTTTTAATGTAGCTTTTTTGACCTTTTACATCAAGCTTGCTACGTAGATAACGGATATAAACATCCACGATATTGGTTTCTGTCGCACTTTCGTACTTCCAAACACTTTCCAACAACTGCTCACGAGTCAAAACCTTCTTGCTTCCCATGAGAGTGGCCAAGAGGTCATACTCACGGCGCGTCAGAGCAATCATCTCCTCGCCACGATAAACGGTATGATGTTCTACATCCATACGCAAATTGCGGTAAGACGTTGGGACCTTCATCTGACTACAGTGTTGGTCGATAAAGTCCCGACCTCGGAAAATCGCTGAAATACGAGCCACCAGCTGATCAATAATCACTGGCTTATAGATGTAAGAAACGGCGAAGCGCTGGATTGTCTCAATCTGGTCTTGCAATTCTTCGCGATGGTCCAAGACCATGATCACTGAGGCAGGTTTTGTCCGACTCAGCTTGTCTGCAAAATCCTGGGCTGTCATATCCCCCAGACGAGCATTCAGTAAAATCAAGTCATAGTCCGTCTGGAGAGCCATGGAGAGGGCTTTTTGCCCCTCCTCTACCAAGTCGACTCGGTATTGCTCTTTTTGGAGTTCCAGACTGAGAAAATGAGCGAGATTTCGTTCTTTCTCAAGTAATAAAATCCGTTTCCCCATGGCAGACCTACTTATTTTTCGTCATACCAAGAGTAGTGGAAGGTTCCTTCTTTGTCTTTACGTTGGTAAGTGTGGGCACCAAAGTAGTCACGTTGCGCTTGGATCAAGTTAGCAGGAAGGTCAGCTGAACGGTAGCTATCAAAGTAAGTAATAGCTGCTGAGAAAGTTGGCACTGGCACACCAGCTTGAACAGCAAGAGCTACGATATCACGCACTGCTTGTTGGTACTTAGCAGTAACATCCAAGAAGTACTCATCCAAAAGAAGGTTAGCAAGGTCTGCATCACGGTTGTAAGCATCTGTAATCTTTTGCAAGAAACGAGAACGGATGATACAGCCATCGCGCCAGATAGATGCGATGTCCGCAAATGGCAAGTTCCAGTTATTTTCTTTAGAAGCCACACGCAATTGGGCAAAACCTTGTGCGTATGAGATAATTTTTGAGAAGTAAAGGGCTTGACGGATCTTTTCAATCAACTCAGCCTTGTCACCTTCAAATTTGAAGGCAGCTGGTTTTGGAAGCACCTTGCTAGCATGCACACGCTCTTCTTTGTATGTAGAGATGTAGCGAGCAAATACTGACTCAGTGATAAGTGACAATGGCACACCAAGGTCAAGAGCTGATTGGCTAGTCCATTTACCAGTTCCCTTATTACCTGCGGCATCAAGGATGTAGTCTACGATTGGTCCATCTTGACCTTCATCGTCTTTACGGCTCAAGATATCAGCTGTGATTTCGATCAAGTAGCTGTCCAATTCACCCTTGTTCCACTCAGTAAAGATTTCAGCCATATCTTCTGCAGAAAGGCCTAACAAGTGTTGCATCAAGTCATAGCTTTCTGCGATCAATTGCATATCACCATACTCGATACCGTTGTGAACCATTTTCACATAGTGACCAGCTCCATCAGGACCGATGTAAGTCACACATGGTTTGCCATCTTCTGGTGCTTTAGCTGAGATTTCTTCGAGAACATCAGCAACCAATTCGTAGGCTTCTTTTTGTCCACCTGGCATGATAGAAGGACCTTCAAGGGCACCTTTTTCACCACCAGAAACCCCAGTACCGATAAAGTTGATACCTGAGTTAGCCAACTCTTCGTTACGACGGATGGTATCTTTGTAGAAAGTGTTTCCTCCGTCGATCAAGATATCACCCTTGTCAAGGTGTGGAAGAAGGGCTTGGATAGTAGCATCTGTACCAGGTCCAGCTTGAACCATGAGCATGATACGACGAGGTTTTTCGATTGAGTTTACAAAGCTTTCCACGTCATAGCTTGGCACAAAGTTCTTTTCAGGATGGCAAGCAATCACATCTTCTGTTTTTTCTTTACTACGGTTGTAAATGGCAACTGTATAGCCACGAGATTCGATATTTAGGGCAAGGTTACGACCCATTACGGCCATACCTACGACACCAAAGTTAGCTTTTGTCATGTGACACTCCTCTTGTTTAATATGTTTTATTTTATCATTTTTACCTATGAAAGGAAAGAATTTTGTAACGGTCGCTTAGTAGTCCAAGTCATCAGCGTGACCAGAACCATTCCCTACAAAGTAACCTGTCTTACAGTTGAGGGTGAAGAGATAGGTTCCATCTGGTTTATAGAGGTTATAATAACCATTTCCGTTTACGATATTGACACGTTCTAGGATATATTGATTGCCAGTGATATAGCCACGAGCACGTGATGTTGCTAGGACTTGTTCCAATACACCATCCGCAAACGTCCAAGCAGGGTTGTTGCTATCGTCTACAGCTGATTGGTTGTACGGTACACGACTAGCACTTCTTTGAAGATTAACCCCATCGCCAGACAAACCACCATTTGTGTCTCTAGCTGGTACCGTGGTGCTTGTTGAAGGTGTAGTGCTGCTCGCATTGCTTTCTGTTGCTGAACTTGAGCTTTCTTGACTCGTGCTAGAGCTAGAGCTCGTACTTGAGCTGGAAGCACTGGTTTGTTGGCTCTTGCCAAGACTAATGGCCTTATCCAAGAGTTTGTCTAGTTCTGTGTTGCCTGTCTTAATTTCTGTAAATTTAGCATCCGCCTTGGCCTTAGCATTAGTATCCAGAACTCCGTCCGTAATAGCTGGACTTTCAAAGAGGGCATTGACATCTTGAATGGCCTTGATTTGAGTTGCTAGGCTATCGTATTTTGACTTAGCTAGTGTATAATCACGGCTACCTTCTAACTTATCCAGTAAGGTTTTTAGCTGGCTCAACTTATCGAACTGGCTATTTTTTAAAGCAGTCTTATTGGCATCTGTATAGAAGGAATCATAAAGCGTATTGAACTCTTGCAAGTCGGTTTGCGATTCTTGATTTCCTGAAGATGATTGAGAAGACTGGATTTCTTGGTTCGAACGGGATACCTGACGGTAAACATAATACGTCCCAGTAAGAACAAGAATTGCAGCTACCACAGAAACGATGGTAATCACACGTTTCTTTTTAGAGCCTGTTTCGGGTTCCGTCTGTACTGATCGTGATAGGGAAGTATAGGTTTCTTCTTGTTCCTCATTTTCCTCATTCATTTCCTTGGATGCTGTTTCTGTTAAAACGAGAGGCTCTATTTCAGCACTTTCCTCATCTTGAAGTGGTGGAATAAACTGAGTAGTTTCTTCATTGTCTATCTCTTCAATAGATTCCTCGGAAACCAGGTCTGAATCGTCTACCTCTCCAGAAAGTTCACTTGATTCACGAACTTCTTGGATCAATTCCTCTAAGTTTTGAGTAGAAGCCAACTCTTCTTTTTCAAACTGACGAGTTTCAAACTTATCTGCCTCGATCTCTTCGCGGTGCTGTTTGATGTATTTGTCCAAGATATTGTCTTCAGGCAATACTCCAGCCTCAACCTCTTCATTCTTACGAATTGCTTGACCAACAGTCAAATCTTTTGCTTCGTCAAAGTCGAATTGTGGCTCTTGCTGTTCTTTTTTATGACGATCATGTCTTTTCTTGCTCATGAGTTTACCTTTCTATTTTACCTCTTGGCGTTTCACACGCTGACCAAAGTATTGATACAAATCCACTTTTAAGGTCCCGTTATAGAGTTTTCGCTTTTTATCAGCTGGACTTCCGTACTTGCTTTCAAAAGCTTCGTCACTCGTCAGGATAAACTTACTCCACGTTTTCAATGGTGCAAAGACCTGTCCCATCTCAGCATAGAGCTTGGTAACTCCTGCATCATCAGACAAGCGCTCCCCATAGGGTGGATTGGAAATGATAACGCCATTAATCTTGTCAGTACGCAAGTCCTGTACCCGCATTTGCTTAAAGGTGATATCACCTGCGACGCCTGCTGCTTGAGCATTTGCCTTGGCAATTTCCACCATGCGAGCATCGATATCACAGCCCATAATGTCCAGTTCAAGTTCACGATCAATTTTCTTAGCCGCCTCTGTGCGAACTTCCTGGATTAACCGATCGCTGACCCAGTTCCATTCCTCAAAAGCAAAGGAACGGCGAAGGCCTGGTGCCATTTTTCTGGCAATCATAGCCGCCTCGATACAGAAAGTTCCTGAACCACAGGTTGGATCAATCAAGGGCTTGTCTGGATACCAGTTAGATAGTTGTAAAATGGCCGCTGCCATATTTTCCTTGATCGGCGCTCCACCCTTTTCCGTACGATAACCACGTTTAAAGAGACTGGTTCCTGTCGTGTCAATCATGACCGTTGCCACATCTTTCAGGATAGATACCTCAATCTTAAACCCGGGACCCGTTTCCATCAAGGGAACTCCTTCTGGGCGGGCATAGTGTTTTTGTAATTTCTTCACAACAGCCTTCTTGGAAATAGCCTGAACACTAGGCTCGTTATGAAGTTTAGACTTCACACATTTTGCCTTTGATATCGGGAAACGTGCTCCTAGCGGGAGATAGTTTTCCCAATCTAGAGCAAAAACACCTTGAAAAAGCTCTTCAAAAGTCTTAGCAGGAAAACTTCCGACTACAATCTTGATGCGATCCGCTGCACGAAGCCAAAGATTGGTCTCGATGATTGCCTTCACATCTCCTTGAAAGCGGACACGCCCATTTTCAACCTGGCAATCATAACCAAGGTCTCGCACCTCACGTCCAACGACAGCCTCGAGACCCGCCGCAGCAGTTGCGATTAAATTAAATTGTTCTTTCATTTCTAGTCTTGCAAGACCTTTCTCTTGTTCACTTTAAAAAATGAGGTTGAGAAAGATTTCTCAGCCCCAACCTATATGCAATTTTCTATAAGCCATGTTTTGTTCCAGAAGTGACTAGGACCACTTCCTTCGATAATCATCTGTCTACCGCTAACAGCATAAATCTGATAGCAGTCAGAGTACTACGTTCGTTTCCGTGCACTCCATGCCCCGACCAAAATTTGGGTTGCTAGCTTGAGGGGTTTACCGCGTTCCACTCTCTCTGTTTCCAGAAAGACTCCGTCACTGTGGCACTTTCAAGCCTATTCTGACCTATCCGAAGACTTAGCCATTTCGACTGCCGTAACGATTTCTCGTCCCTAGGCTTATGGATTCGCCTAGCACAAACACTACAGGCATCACAGCCTGTGCTAGCATGGACTTTCCTCATGAAAAGAGAATCTCTTCACGCGATTATCCAAAAATTGCACTCATTCCTTAGTCAATTATAAATCTTGGTTGTCTAAGATTTGCTTACCAAATACTTCTTTTTCGAGACGATTTAAGCGTTTCAAAATATCAAAGTTTGTCATTGAAGTAGAAGCCGTTACTTCAATAGAGTCTGGTTGAGTTGGAGCTACCTGTGGTTTATGAGATAATTCTTCCTTCAAATCAGCAATCTCTTGACGAAGGGATTTGACCAAAGCTGCGTAGGTTTCATAATCCTTAATCACATCGTCTAGGAATTCATCTACCTCTGCTTTGCTGTATCCACGTACTTCACGTCCAAATTCTTGTTCAAAAATATCTTTCGCTGAAAATATAATACTTGCCATGTCTCTCTCCATTCTGGGTTACTAGTATTATTATATAAAAAAAGACAAGTAAAAATCAAGGTCAAAGGCTTACTTTTCAGAAAAATTTTCTACTATTTCATTCAAGTCCTCAAATGTTAATCTTCTTGTAACATAGTCCGCTTGATTTTTCATCATTTGGTAAAAATATCGTAACTTGGTTTCGTTTTCTTCGTCGTAAAAAAGGTAACAAGTATCTGTATTTTCCAGCAGAAATTTTTGATAATCGCGTAGTTGTCCCTTGTGCTCATATTGTGGATAGGCGTATTTGACAAAATCAACCTGCTTGAACTCACTCAATTTCGCTTGATTTGCTTCATTCCAATTACTGCCATGGGTTTCAAAATCAAAAATGGTCGCCAGCTGAAATCCATAGTCTGCTTTCATGTCTTTCGCCACCTGAAGCGCCCAGTACTCAAAGCCCAAGGTCCCTGTAAAGACAAGCCAGTTCACCCCATCCTCTGCTAGACGTTCCAGGTCTCTCCGAATGGCTGTTTTGATAATATCAACGCGAATATCCTTGTCATTAAAGAGACCAAGGTCAAAGGCTGAATAGCCTAAAATCAAGGCTGATGTCATTTTTAACCCTTTCTTTGTAAATTTATGATATAATAGAGTGATGTTATTGTACCAATAAGGAGAATTATGGTCAACTATCCACATAAAATTTCATCTCAAAAGAGGCAAGCACCCCTGTCACAAACTAAAAATTTCGCAAATCGGGGAATGTCTTTTGAAAAGATGATCAATGCTACGAACGACTACTATTTGTCGCATGGGTTAGCTGTTATTCACAAGAAACCGACTCCCATCCAAATCGTACGTGTCGACTATCCCCAACGAAGTCGAGCCAAGATCGTTGAAGCCTACTTCAGACAAGCCTCAACTACTGACTATTCAGGGGTTTATGATGGATACTACATCGACTTTGAAGCAAAGGAAACCAGGCAAAAACATGCGATACCGATGAAGAATTTTCATCTCCATCAGATCCAGCATATGGAACAAGTCCTTGCCCAGCAAGGAATCTGCTTTGTACTCCTTCACTTTTCTTCTCAGCAAGAAACCTACTTATTGCCGGCTATTGACCTCATCCGTTTCTATCATCAAGATAAGGGACAGAAGTCAATGCCACTTGGATATATTCGAGAAAATGGATATAGGATTGAGCCGGGTGCCTTTCCTCAAATTCCCTATCTCGACATTATCAAAGAACATTTACTAGGTGGTAAAACAAGATGAACAAACAAACTTTTCTGCGAATAGCTAAGTATGTCAGTATCAGTCTCTTAACTGTATTTATCGCAGCTGTAATGCTTGGTGGTGGTCTCTTCCTCTACTATGTTAGCAAGGCTCCCGAACTTTCTGAAAGTAAACTAGTCGCTACAACGTCAAGTAAGATCTATGATAGCAATGACGAGCTTATCGCTGATCTTGGATCAGAACGTCGGGTCAATGCCCAAGCAAACGAAATACCGACCGATTTGGTCAACGCTATTGTTTCGATTGAGGACCATCGCTTCTTTAATCACCGAGGAATCGACACGATCCGTATCCTAGGTGCTACCCTCCGAAACCTTCGTGGTGGTGGAGGTCTGCAAGGAGCTTCCACCTTGACACAGCAGTTGATTAAATTAACTTACTTCTCTACGTCAACTTCTGATCAGACTCTTTCTCGTAAGGCCCAGGAAGCTTGGTTAGCTGTTCAGCTAGAACAAAAAGCGACTAAACAAGAGATCTTGACCTACTACATCAACAAGGTTTACATGTCAAACGGTAACTACGGAATGCAGACAGCTGCCCAAAGTTACTATGGCAAGGATCTCAAAGATTTAAGTATTCCTCAACTGGCTCTCCTTGCTGGTATGCCTCAGGCTCCAAACCAGTATGATCCATACTCGCATCCAGAAGCCGCTCAAGAACGTCGTAATCTCGTCCTCTCTGAGATGAAGGGGCAAGGTTACATTTCAGCTGAGCAATATGAAAAAGCGATTAATACTCCGATTACAGATGGACTTCAAAGTCTAAAATCGGCTAATAGTTATCCTCCATACATGGACAACTATCTCAAAGAGGTAATCGATCAAGTCGAACAAGAAACAGGCTACAACCTCTTAACAACTGGTATGGACGTCTACACCAACGTTGATCCTAAAGTTCAACAACATCTCTGGGATATCTACAATACCGACGAGTATGTCAACTATCCTGATGATGAAATGCAAGTAGCTTCAACGATTGTGGATGTAACAAATGGGAAAGTTATTGCTCAGTTAGGTTCTCGTCACCAATCAAGCAATGTTTCCTTCGGAATCAACCAAGCTGTTGAAACCAACCGTGACTGGGGTTCTACCATGAAGCCGATCACAGACTATGCTCCTGCCTTGGAGTATGACATCTACGACTCAACTGCTTCGATTGTACATGATGTTCCATACAACTATCCTGGAACAGATACCCCTGTTTACAACTGGGATAGAAGTTATTTTGGAAACATCACCATCCAATATGCGCTCCAACAATCACGGAACGTTACGGCCGTAGAAACCTTGAACAAAGTCGGTTTGGATAGAGCCAAGACCTTCCTAAATGGAATCGGTATTGACTATCCGGATATGCACTATGCCAACGCGATTTCAAGTAACACGACTGAGTCAAACAAAAAGTACGGAGCAAGTAGTGAGAAAATGGCTGCTGCTTACGCTGCTTTTGCTAACGGTGGTATCTACCATAAACCAATGTATATCAACAAAATCGTCTTTAGTGATGGTAGCTCAAAAGAATACGCTGATCCTGGTACTCGTGCCATGAAAGAGACGACCGCCTATATGATGACAGAAATGATGAAGACTGTCTTGGCATACGGAACGGGTCGTGGTGCTTATCTCCCTTGGCTACCTCAAGCTGGTAAGACTGGTACATCAAACTATACAGACGATGAAATTGAAAACTACATCAAAAATACTGGTTATGTAGCTCCAGACGAAATGTTTGTTGGTTATACTCGCAAATATTCAATGGCTGTGTGGACAGGTTACTCAAACCGCCTTACTCCTATCGTTGGTGATGGCTTCTATGTTGCAGCTAAGGTCTACCGTTCAATGATGACTTATCTGTCTGAGGATAACAACCCTGGCGACTGGACCATGCCAGAAGGCCTCTACCGAAGTGGTGAGTTCGTCTTTAAAAACGGTGCTCGTTCTGCATGGACTGCTCCTGCTCCGCAACAGGCCCCAACACCAGAAAGTTCGAGCTCGACATCAGAAAGTTCAACTTCACAGTCAAGCTCAACTACTCCAAGCACGAATAATAGTGCAAACAATAATACCAATAACCAGCAACCAAATACAACGCCTGGTCAACAAAACCAGAACCAAAATCAGAATCCTCAACCAGCACAACCATAAAATCTATTCAACCCTCTTTTGAACCTCACTCCAAAAGTTAAATTTTTCTACCTTTTGGGATGAGGTTTAAATCTAAACTTCTCTAATATAATAACAGAGTAAAATGTAGGCGAAAAAGTCATACCAAAATTGAATAAAACTTTTAAAAAAGGTAGGTAATGAATTTATATGTCTAGATTTGAAATCAAGAAAAAGCGATACAACAAAAAACTAATGGATAGAGTTTGAAAATTTACCTTTCACACGCTACTTATAATAGTTGCGAAAAAATACGGGACTCCTGAGAAGCCTTCTTATCTCCTCTTACAGCACAAATCCATTGCAAAAATCTAATAGCTTTTTAAGTAAAAAAATCAAATATAAATTATTTTTTATTCTATGTACATATTTAAAAGAAGGAGAAAATATCTTGAAAAATACGACAAATAAACAGGATGATTTTAAGTTTTCCACTTGGCCAGTTGGATTATTTATTGCTTTTATATTCTTTTTCCCGATTATAGTTAAGGCGGTTAGGTACTTCGTTTATTATGGTGCTACAATTCCTCCAGAGCCTTGGAAGTTAGCATTGAATGTTGTGGTTGAGAACTTTTCGTTTTATTCAACTGCACTGACTATTTCTTTCACAGTATTTGCGTTTGTTAATAATGAAGTGAATAGATACCGTGATGATAGAAAAGAACGTAAAAAAGAACGTGAAAAAGATAGAAAAGAACGTAAAAAAGAACGTGAAAAAGATAGAAAAGAAAAGGAAAAAGAATTAGAGCAATATAAAGATCATTATAGACCTAGTTTTGTGGTTGATGCTACTAAAGGTATAATCTTGATAATGCGAGAAGATACCTTATATATAGAGAATGTAAAGTATTATGATTCTAGTGATAATACGAAAAATTATATTAGTAAAGTATCTTTAAAGTCGGGAGATATTGTTTCTAAAAAAATACCACGTTCATTTTATATTACAGCTAAAACAATAATTGGTGAGGAAATTCTTTTTGGGTATCTCAATGGAGGCATAAAGATTTATAAATATTTAAAATCGAAGGGGAATGCATTACATCCTGGTATTGTAAATTATAGTGATATATCGTCTTCTAAAGATTGGGGAGACTACAACAATATTAGTGTGCCGAATGATTCAACGTTTTCTGAAATTTTCTTTTATAACACATACGACATTAGAGAAAATGTGTTTCTGAATACAAATAAAGTTAAAGATATTGTAGAATCAAAGGATTTCAATAAACTTTTACAATCCTTATTCATGTTCTTTTCATATGAAATTGAAGCAAATACAGTGGAACTTTCCAGTGTGTATGCAGTATTGCAAGATGTGTTAGATATTTTAAAATACAACACAGATTGTTTTGATGAAATTAAAAAATTTGATTTTAATATAGAATATATATTGAATAAAGAATCCTATATAGTCTCTAATTTACCAAGAGCAATTGGTTATTTTGATTCATTGGATGATATTAATACTTTTTTCATGATGGATTTTATTGATTGTATGCGGAGAAATCTAAGTGTATTAAGAGATGAAAAAAATATTGACGATTCTACTGAAAAATTTGTTCTAAGGGATATTATAGCGATATTGCTAGAGGTTTTTGATAACACAAATATACCTAGTTTAGGTAATATACTTTTAATTAATTTAAAGGCAGAAATCTTTAATAATATTCACTTTAAAAACTACTGATAAAATATTTTGGAGTAGTTGTGATAATTTTTTGTAATAAAATAGACAGGAAGAAAAATCATGATTCAGAATACGGGATTAAAATTTGTAATAAGAGTTTATTATTCAGAAGCGCATACCCATTTTATGCAAACTGGGTATATGGGACTCAATAGCAAGGGGGAACTACAGGATTATGCTGGCATAACTTGCTACAATAAAATTGTTGAGAAATTTAATTCATGGAAACTGGCTGAAGCCGCTGCAACTTCCTATATATATACTAATAAATTTAATAGTTCCCATGATATAAGGTATATTCCAATGCGGGAAGATGATGCTAGTTGGTTAGATGTGAATGAGGATATATTTAAAAAAATAAAATAGTAAAAATTTTAAGATATAATAAAATTTGTAAGTTATCTTGAGTCTTAAAAAGTTAAATAATGTATATGTGAACATTTATTGAATTTAAAAAATTATTTTCTGTAAAAAGACTATTAAAAAAATTACTCTGGGTGATTTTTTCATAACACTATTGCATTTATGTGCTTAACAAAAGCCTGAGAAGACATCTTCTCAGGCTTTTTCTGTACTATAAACCTCATTGGGAAAGATAGGAAACAGATTTCGTAATCTTGTTAAGAGGTTTTACTAAATACTAGTCTTTCTTTGTTTTTG
>CAUVRF010000001.1:0-71155 GCA_963554245.1 uncultured Streptococcus sp. | reverse complement strand
TTGGGGCACCACAAACGATCTGACGGGCTTCTTCTTCGCCAACGTTAACCTGACAAACATGAAGGTGAGTTTCTGGCACATCTTCGCAAGACAAAACTTCACCGACGACAATTTTTGAGAGACCGGCAGCCGGTGATTCGACACCTTCGACCTCTATTCCTGTGGTTGACATTTTTTCAGCCAACTCTTGTGATGGCACGTCAATGTCCACCAATTCTTTTAACCATTTGTATGATACTAACATAATTCTGATTGTAAGATCCCAGTAAGAGAGACCTTTTCAATTCCTTTCTTTTTCTTTGAATCAGTCCTCACCATTTCTCATTGAGAGAAAATGACTAGGACTGTATAGGACTGTGTTTCAGATTTCAATCTTATTTAAACTGTTCTGAGAAGCGAACATCGCCTTGGTAGAAGTATTTAAACATAAATCTATGAGCAAACTCTTGCTATGAAGCTACATTTTTTATAGCAAAATATAACTTCCCAATTAAAATCTATTCATTCAATCTTCATAGAATGCTTAACTATTTCTTCACAACCACCTTGAATTAATTTTTTTAAATTTTGATAACCAGGATGATATACAGCATAAAAATTAAGTTCAATATTTAAATACGAGCTTTCTGAAACTTCTTCTAGCAACTCTTCTATAAAAAAACTAAAATCTTCACGCTTACTCTTTGCTAAAGCACCACAAACATATATATTTAATTTATCTTCTTTTGAATCCTGGGACAATATTTCTAATTGTTCAATTAATTTTTTATACGATTGTTTTCGGTAGTCCTTGTTATTATCATCCTTTACTGCCGAAATTACATTATCCATTACAGATTCAACAACATCAGAAAATAGATCAGTTACATATGATCCGTATAGATTTCTCCAAAATGTACTTGTTTTCATAGTTAAAAATCTTAAATGACGATCATTGATATTTGAATGATGAAATGAACAAAAATTACTATCAGGGGATTGTTCTCTTTTAGCAGAGGGATTCACCATAAGTATTATATTTGAAGGATTTATGTAGTCTTTTTGATGGTTTTCAATAGCTTCTTCATAGGATATATTTTCAGATGTCGCTTTATCATTATTTTTAGATTCTTTATAAATCGCAAATGAAGATATATCACCAAACTTCTCTAAAAGTTTATTATAGTTTTGTTCCGAAATCATAAAATATCCTCGCGTTTGATTTCTTATTTAAACTGTTCTGAGAAGCGGACATCTCCTTGGTAGAATCCACGGATATCGTTGATTCCGTAACGGAGCATGGCTACACGCTCTTGTCCAAGACCAAAGGCAAAGCCAGAGTAAACAGTCGCATCGATACCACTCATTTCAAGGACGCGTGGGTGAACCATACCGGCACCCATAATTTCGATCCAACCTGTTTTCTTACATACGTTACAGCCTTCTCCACCACACTTGAAGCAAGAAACATCCACCTCAACAGATGGCTCTGTGAATGGGAAATAAGATGGACGCAGACGGATCTGACGCTCTTCACCGAACATCTTTTGGACAATCAACTGAAGCGTTCCTTGAAGGTCTGCCATAGAGATGTTTTTCCCAACAACCAAACCTTCGATTTGGTGGAACTGGTGACTGTGGGTCGCATCGTCTGTGTCACGACGGAACACACGTCCTGGTGAGATCATCTTCAAAGGACCTTTTGAAAAATCATGAGCATCCATAGCACGCGCCTGAACTGGAGACGTGTGAGTACGGAGCAAGATTTCTTCTGTGATATAGAAAGTGTCCTGCATATCGCGAGCTGGGTGATCTTTTGGGAGGTTCATACGCTCGAAGTTATAGTAGTCTTGCTCCACTTCAAAACCATCCACGACTTGGTAACCCATACCGATGAAAATATCTTCGATTTCTTCACTGGTTTGTGTAAGAACATGACGGTGACCAGTCGCTACCGGACGACCTGGAAGTGTCACATCGATACTCTCGCTAGCCAGTTGAGCTGCGACTTTCTTTTCTTCCAAGAGTTTCGCTGTTTCCTCAAAGGCTGCTGTCAAGACATCACGAGCCTCGTTGACGTGTTTCCCGATGACAGGGCGCATTTCAGCCGATACATCCTTCATCCCTTTAAGGATTTCAGTCAGTGAACCTTTTTTCCCAAGGACAGAGACACGTAATTCTTGCATCTCTTTTTCATTTTCAGCAGTAATCTGCTTCAAGCTAGCCAGCGTTTCTTCGCGAAGCGCTTTTAATTGTTCTTCAATAGTTGACATAATTCCTCCATCAGTCGCTCGTAGATAAAAAGAAAACCACATGTCAAAAACTCCACTCGGAGCGTTGACACGCGGTACCATCCGTTTCATCTGACAAGTCAGACCTTCATTTCTAAATCCATGCGCAAGTGAATTCACTCAGCTTTCATATAGAGAGCTTGCAGTCATGGCTCTCCTCCCTGATATACTTTCCTTGAGTTACTAGTCTTGCGGATTTCTATTCGATTACTACATAGTTTATCAAATTTTTAGTTAAAAAACAAGTTAGATTAGACTAATTTCAATATAAAAAGGAATAAGACGCAATGCACTATCTATTTGTAGGACCTGTTTCATCTGCTTTCCTTTTCAATAAAAGAGTTGCTGCTTGATTAAAACCATCACACCAGTTATACCATTTTGCTTCATACTCATCTTGAGCTAAGATACAGTCTTTTAAATCCAAAACAGAGTAAATCTTTCTTTCCTCGCAAGCTTGCGCATAGAGATAATACAGTTCATCGCCACCATCTCTATCCCACTCAGCAGAAATCGTATCCCTACCTGCCAATAAAGCCTGATAAGCCCTGTGATGGCCATCTGTAATCAACAAGCAATCTCCGAACGCAAGAATACTGATTGGAGCAACGTTGATTATTTCTGCCGACTGATAAAGTGTCTGGATGCCTTCTAGTTTCTTTTCTGATAAGTATAGTTGAGTCGGATGGAGAGCTTTTATGTTGACTTTCATTTCTTTCTCCTCAAGAGAATTCGATACTCACTTCTGCTTGCCTTTAAATCGCCATTGGAAGCGAAGCTTGTCATAGAAAGGAAATTCGATAAACAAGACTCCCAAGCCCACACAGAAACTGGCAAGAACATCTGATGGGTAGTGAACTCCCAGATAGACCCGAGATAGCAGCACACTGACTAGGTAGAGGCCAAGGACGATTTGCACGATTTTTCCCCAGACTGGATCTTTAATCCGCTGACTGAGAATGACAATCAATGTCCCCACCATCAGCGTCACAGCCAGAGAATGGCCACTTGGAAAAGAAAAGCCCTTCTCCTCTACCAAGTGTAAAATAGCTGGCCGTGGGCGCTGGTAGATGTTTTTGAAGGTCACGATTAAAAGACCGGCTAAGGCTAGATTGCCCACCATGAAGTAGCTTTCTATCTTCCACTGCTTACGATAAAAGACAAAGGCTGCGATGGCAACCCAGGTAATAATCACCGGGATATCAATCAAATGCGTAAGGGCACGGAACAGAACTGTCAAATAATTTGGCAAGTTCCCACGAATAGCTGTCTGAAGCGGTTGGTCAAAACCGACCAGCGTTTCAGGATAGAACTTAACCATATAGCCAAGAAGGACGAAAAGTAAAAGGGCAAAACTGCCCTTCATTAAAAATGTTTGTTTATCTCTCATAATGTTTTAAGGTTGGTTTCAAGAGGACGTATAACAACCAGAATGAAACGGCAAAGATGATACCCTCAATCAAGTTAAAAGGTAAAACCATGGTCATTAGGTAGTTGGAAAGTCCCAAAATTTTTCCAATATCAAAGTTAGCAAACTGCGCGTACAAAGGAACAGCATAAACATAGTTGAGAACCAACATCGCAGCAGTCAATCCAATAGTTCCCGCTAGAGATGCTAGTAGGAAACGAAGAGTGCTACGTTCCTTTTTCCAAATCAAACCAAAGGCGATAACAAAAACTCCCAAGGCTACGATATTCATTGGCAAACCAATGTAGGTATTCACTCCCTGGCTATTCAGAAGCAACTTCAAGAGTGAGCGAAGCAAGAGGATTCCTAGTGCAGCTGGCAAATCCATCACCACCAAGCCCACAAGGACTGGCAAGATACTAAACTCGATCTTGAGGAAGGCCGCCGCTGGCAAGAGCGGAAAGTCAAAGTACATCAGCACAAATGAAATGGCTGATAAAATCGCAATGGTCGAAAGTCGACGTGTGTTTGTCATAACAGGTTCCTCCAATTTTCTATAAAATCAGAAGAAGTTGGAAAGGATCCCTCTATCTATTCTCACTTTTTATATCCCAAAAGTTCCCCCTCACTCTTTTGAGCAAGCGGTTGCAATTCATCTATAAACTCATCAGAACAGACAAAGCTATTCTTTCGTCTTCTCCCATCCAGACTATACTGTCGGTTGTGGAATCGCACCACATCAGCTTGCGCTCGCGGACTTCTTTAACTAAGATATTTTGGATTAATCTAGGCGTCGCAGTCGAAGATAATACTTGAGTATATCGAGACAAGACAACGAAGAGTAAGCCAAAATAGCTAGTTAAAGTCACCGCCGGTCGGGAATCTCACCCAGCCCTGAAGACCCTTTAATCATAACAAAAAACGCTTGCAAGTGCAAGCATTTTGATTATTTCAATTTATCTGCTTCATAGGTGTGAACGAGCTCTAAACCAGCAAAATGTTGCTGACGAAGAGCCTCATATACAATCATGCAGACGGTATTCGAAACATTGAGACTGCGGACGTGTTCATCGTTCATAGGAATACGGAGTGCTTTCTCAGGATGTTCGCGCATAAAGTCCTCTGGCAACCCCTTGTCTTCACGTCCGAAAAGAAAATAGTGGTCTTCGTCAGTCGATAAATCCACCTCAGAATACACTTTCTCAGCAAATTTCGAAATCAGATAGACTTGTCCTTTCATCTGAGACATGAAATCTTCCAAGCTGTCATAAAAATAAATCTCAAGCTTATCCCAGTAATCCAAACCAGCCCGCTTCATCTTTCGGTCGTCAATGGGAAAGCCCATTGGTTTAATGATGTGGAGGGGAGAATTGGTCGCAGCGCAAGTACGCGCAATGTTACCTGTATTTTGTGGAATCTGAGGCTCGAATAATACAATGTGATTTGTCATGACGGGTTTCCTTTTATCATTGCAAAAAAATAGCCACACTGCCCGGAGTCAAGCTCAGCAAACAGCGTGGTTAAGGCGTCGTTAACTTACCTCACAACAGGTTTGAAGTAAATCAGCGAAACTACTTCCTTAGTATAACACTTTCAGAATCATTGTCAATAGAAATGACTTGATTTTTTTACTTTTTTGATGATATTTTCATGTTTGGTTATTCCCTTTCTGAAAAGGTATGGTAAAAGAGCCAAATCACTTCAAATCGGAGACATTGTCATAGAAGTTAAACAAATGTATCTTCAAAACTTGAAAAAAGCCTTTCTTCCCCTAAAAATCGCCTTAGCAAGTGCATTTTTTGCGAAAAAAGGGTATGATAGTTACGTCATGAAAAAGTAGGGTTTTTATATGAAAATTGTCCTTGTTGGTGGAGGGAAAGTCGGTTTTGCCCTCTGCCGTTCACTGGTTGCAGAAAAACACGACGTTGTCCTCATCGAACAAGATGAGGCTGTTCTCAATCATATTGTCAGTCGCTTTGATATCATGGGACTCCTTGGAAATGGAGCAGACTTTGCTATCTTAGAGCAAGCCGGCGTTCAAGAGTGTGATATCTTTATCGCTCTAACGGAACACGATGAAGTGAATATGATTTCAGCGGTACTTGCTAAAAAAATGGGCGCTAAAGAAACCATCGTTCGAGTGCGAAATCCTGAATACTCCAATGCCTATTTTAAAGAGAAAAATATTCTTGGATTTTCACTTATCGTTAACCCAGAACTCCTAGCCGCCCGTGCTATCTCAAATATCATTGATTTCCCGAATGCACTCTCAGTTGAGCGGTTCTCAGGGGGACGGGTCAACCTGATGGAGTTTGTTGTCAAAGATTCCAGTGGTCTCTGTCAAATGCCAATCTCAGATTTTCGTAAAAAATTTGGCAATATCATTGTCTGCGCTATGGAACGAGACCATCAACTTATGATTCCGAGCGGTGATATCACCATTCAGGACAGAGATAGGATTTTTGTTACTGGGAATCGTGTGGATATGATGCTCTTCCATAACTATTTCAAATCTCGTGCAGTGAAAAGCTTACTCATCGTTGGTGCTGGAAAAATTGCTTATTACCTACTTGGCATTTTAAAAGATAGCCGTATTGACACTAAAGTTATCGAGATTAATCCTGAAAGAGCTCGTCTCTTCAGTGAAAAATTTCCAAATCTCTATATCGTGCAGGGAGATGGAACTGCAAAAGATATCTTGCTTGAGGAAAGTGCTCCCAACTATGATGCAGTTGCAACTTTGACTGGGGTTGATGAGGAAAACATTATTACCTCTATGTTCTTAGACCGTGTTGGTGTTCATAAGAATATCACCAAGGTGAATCGAACTAGCCTTTTAGAGATTATCCATGCACCTGATTTTTCAAGTATCATCACACCCAAAAGCATTGCAGTGGATACCATTATGCACTTTATCCGTGGTCGAGTAAACGCTCAATACTCAGACCTTCAAGCCATGCACCATCTAGCAAACGGTCAAATTGAAACTCTTCAATTCCAAATCAAGGAAGCTAATAAAATGACTGCCAAACCTCTTTCACATCTGAAATTGAAGAAAGGGGTTCTCATCGCAGCCATTATCCGAAAAGGAAAAACAATCTTCCCTACTGGAGAGGATAGACTTGAGGTAGGAGATCAGTTACTCGTGACGACCTTACTACCAAATATCACCAAGATTTATGATCTGATTGAGAGGTAAAAGATGAATAAAAGTATGATTCGTTACCTCCTCTCAAAACTTCTCTTGATTGAGGCGGTTCTCCTCCTAGTCCCTGTTAGTGTAGCAATCTATTACCAAGAATCCAGCCAAGTATTTACAGCTCTCTTTACAACAATTGGAATTTTAATACTTCTTGGTAGCTTGGGAATTTTGCGGAAACCCAAAAATCAGCGAATTTATACTAAGGAAGGAGTCTTAATCGTCGCCCTCTGTTGGATTCTGTGGTCTTTCTTTGGAGCGCTTCCCTTTGTCTTTTCAGGACAAATCCCAAGTGTCATCGATGCCTTCTTTGAAATCAGTTCTGGTTTTACAACTACAGGAGCAACCATTCTGACAGATGTCTCCGTTCTCAGCCGTTCCCTCCTCTTCTGGCGAAGTTTTACTCACTTGATTGGAGGGATGGGGGTACTCGTCTTCGCGCTTGCCATTATGGACAATGCCAAGAACAGTCACTTAGAGGTGATGAAGGCTGAGGTCCCTGGGCCTGTCTTTGGCAAGGTTGTATCCAAACTAAAAAATACTGCCCAGATTCTCTATCTGCTTTATTTAGGGCTCTTCTCACTTTTTGTAGTCATCTACTATCTAGCTGGCATGCCCCTATTTGATAGCTTTGTCATCGCTATGGGAACGGCAGGAACCGGAGGCTTCACCGTCTATAACGACGGGATTGCCCACTACGGCAGCTCACTCATCACCTATCTCGTCAGTATCGGAGTTCTGGTTTTCGGGGTTAACTTCAATCTCTACTACTACCTCATGCTCCGTCGAGTTAAGGCTTTCTTTGGTGATGAAGAACTTCGCACGTATGTAATCATTGTCCTAGTTTCTACCAGCTTGATTACTCTCAATACGCTCCATCTCTACCAAGGTGTCTCTCAGAGCTTTGAAATGGCCCTCTTCCAGGTGTCCAATATCATCACAACAACTGGTTTTGGTTATGGAGATATCACCAACTGGCCCCTCTTCTCCCAATTTATCCTCCTCTTCCTCATGGGAATCGGTGGATCAGCAGGCTCAACTGCAGGTGGTCTTAAGGTGATCAGAGGACTTATCCTCTCTAAAATCGCAAAAAATCAGATTTTGTCCACCTTATCTCCTCACCGTGTTTTGACTCTACACGTCAATAAAACTGTGATTGATAAGGATACCCAGCACAAGATTCTTAAATATTTTGCTATCTATATGATGATCATTCTCTCTCTCATCTTTATCGTCAGTCTTGATAGCAATGATTTTCTAGTCGTGACCAGTGCGGTCTTCAGCTGTTTTAACAATATCGGACCTATTCTAGGTACAACCTCGAGTTTTTCCATCTTTAGTCCCATCTCTAAAATCCTCCTCTCCTTTGCAATGATCGCAGGTCGCTTAGAGATTTACCCAATTTTGCTACTCTTTATGAGACGTACCTGGTCTAAACGCTAATGATAATACAATTCCCCTTTTACAAGCTAGTAGAAGGGGAAATTTTTCTATAAAAAATGAGAAGACCTTTCGGTCCTCTCCTAATTTGTTTATTCTTTAAGAGCTTTCTTGTAACGAGCAAGTTCTGCTTGATTGGCCCAAACATAGTGACCTGGACGAATTTCTACCATAGATGGCTTGTCTGTCTCATAGTCATGTTGGTCAGGATCGTAAACTTTCAAGACCTTCTTGCGTTCCAAGATTGGATCTGGAATCGGTACAGCAGATAGAAGTGCTTGAGTGTATGGGTGGACAGGATTGTTAAACAACTCCTCTGTCTCCGCCACTTCGACGATAACCCCCTTATAGATAACCGCGATACGATCTGAGATAAAGCGAACAACTGACAAGTCATGCGCGATAAAGAGATAGGTCAAGCCCAACTCTTTTTGGAACTTCTTGAGCAAGTTCAAGACCTGCGCACGCACTGATACATCCAAGGCTGAAATTGGCTCATCCGCAATAACGAAATCAGGTTCCATCACAAGGGCACGGGCAATCCCGATACGTTGACGTTGACCACCAGAAAACTCGTGTGGATAACGGGTCAAGTGTTCTTTCAAAAGCCCAACTTCATGAATCATCTTTTGAACTTTTTCTTTTCGATCTTCTTCATCTTTAAACAAGTGATAGTTGTAAAGACCTTCAGAGATGATATAGTCAACTGTCGCACGCTCATTCAAGCTAGCTGCAGGGTCCTGGAAAATCATCTGGATGCGACGGATCAAATCTGATGATTCTTTATGAGATTTTTTCCCATTAATTTTATGACCATCAAATATGATCTCACCTTTACTAGTATTATTTAAACCAATAATGGCACGACCAATCGTTGTTTTCCCACTACCAGACTCACCTACAAGAGAGAATGTTTCTCCCTTGTTGATAAAGAAGTTGGCGTTTTTAACCGCGACAAACTTCTTACTTCCTTCACCGAAGGAAATTTCTAAATCTTTAATTTCTACTAATTTTTCAGACATTTCCTTCCTCCTAGTCTTCTAGATGAGCAAAGCCCATTTTATCACGAATCTTGTCATGCAAATCTGCAATGACTCCAGGTTTTTCAACTTTAGGAGCATTCTCATGAAGCAACCAAGTCTTAGCCCAGTGGGTATCAGTGACTGAAAACTGAGGTGCTTTCTGTTCAAAGTCAATTTGCATCGCATAATCTGAACGAAGGGCAAAGGCATCACCTTTCAACTCAGTATAAAGAGACGGTGGTGTTCCTGGGATAGAGTACAATTCCCCTTTATCATCAGCGAGCTGTGGCAAGCTAGACAAGAGACTCCAAGTGTATGGATGACGTGGGTCGTAGAAGACTTCCTCAACCGTTCCATACTCTACAATTTCCCCAGCATACATAACCGCCACCTTATCCGCAATACTTGCTACCACACCAAGGTCATGGGTGATAAAGATAATGGTGAAGTGGTACTCATCTTGCAAGGTTTTAAGCAAATCAATGATTTGCGCTTGAATGGTTACATCAAGGGCCGTCGTTGGCTCGTCACAGATCAAAATATCTGGGCAACAAGCAAGGGCAATCGCAATAACGATACGTTGGCGCATCCCTCCAGAATATTGGAAAGGATACTCTTCAAAACGTTTTTCAGCATCTGGGATTCCGACCTTGTTCATATAGTCGATTGCCATCTCTTTGGCTTCCTTAGCTGTTTTCCCTTGGTGTTTAATGATAACTTCAGTGATTTGGCTACCGATTGTATTGATTGGGTCCAAACTTGTCATAGGGTCTTGGAAGATAGTCGCAATTTTAGCACCACGAATCTTCTCCCATTCCTTGTTAGAAGTTAGAGCGGTCAAGTCTTGTCCACGATAGTCGATGCTTCCTTGGGCAATACGTCCATTGTCTTCTAACATCCCTGTAAAGGTTTTTGTTAAAACAGATTTACCAGAACCGGACTCACCTACCAAGGCAAGAACTTCTCCTTCAATCAAGTCTAGAGAAACTCCTCGGATAGCCGTCAGAACTTTGTCACGAACGTCAAATTCCACGACAATATCACGAGCAGTCAAAATTACATCTTTTCCTTTTATCATGCCTACTCCTATCTATGTGTACGTGGATCACTAGCATCCGCTAGGTTTTGACCAACAACGAAAAGAGATAGGGATACCAAGATCAAGGTTGTCAATGGAATCCAGAATAAGTAAGCGTTGGTCGTAACGTTTTGTGAGTAATCTGAGATCAAACGTCCCAAACTTGGTACTGTTACAGGCAATCCCAATCCAAAGAAGGAAAGGAAGGCTTCATAAGAGATGAAGCTTGGCAACATCAAGGTCATTGTAGAAACAATAACAGATACCAATTGTGGCATGATGTTTTTAACGATGATTTTAAAGGTTGGTGTTCCAAGTGTTTGAGAAGCAAGGTTGTATTCCAAGTCACGGTAACGCATGATTTGGATACGAATCATATAAGCAATCCCAATCCAAGTTGTCACACTCATTGCAAAAATCAAATTCCAGAAACCAGCACCGATTGAGTAAGTCAAGACAATGACAATCAAGAGAGATGGAATGTTTGAAATAATGTTATAAACTTCCATCATGACACGGTCAACGGATTTTGAAATTCCCCAAATTCCACCAACAATAACCCCAATTACAAGGTTGATAAAAGTTGCAATTACAGAGATGAGGATAGAGTTACGCGCACCAAACCAAACCCCATCAAACAAGGATTTACCATTGCTATCTGTACCAAACCAATGTTCAGCATTGGGCTTGATAAAACGAGCAGAGAAGTCATTGACCTTACTTACATCGTTGAAGTCAAAATCTGAGAACATTGGGTAAATAAAGCTCATCAAGATAATAGCAACCAAAATTCCTAGCATAAAGACGGTTGATTTTTTCTTTAGAAATTGTCTAAATACAGAACCCCAGTATGAATAGGCAGGAGCATCAATTGTTTCAGAGGCAAAATCGTCACGTTTTACGAACTGAAATTTTTCTTTATCGATTGTTGACATTATTTGCCTCCTTTCTCTGTCAATTTAATACGTGGGTCAAGCATAGTCATCCAGATATCTCCTACAAAGAGTGAGAAGATAGAAATACATGTAAAGATGAAGACGAGACCAACTACCATTGAGTTATTTGATGCCTTAACAGAGTCAATCAACATTTTACCCATACCTGGGAAGGCGAAGACTGTTTCTGTCAATGTTGCACCACCAATAACCCCGATTACGGCACCTGGAATACCTGAAACCAAAGGAACCATGGCATTTTTAAAGACGTGTTTATTTGAGATTTCTTTTTCAGATAAACCTTTTGCACGAGCAAAACGGACAAAGTCCTGAGATTGCAAGTCAATCATGTAACGACGAATCCAGATTGCTGTACTTGGTGCTCCCAGCAAACCTAGAATGACTGCTGGCAAGACATAGGAACGCCAATCTCCAGCCCCCAAGATAGGGAATGAGTCAGGCAGACCAATAGATGATCCAATCAAGCGAACGATATAAACCAAGGCAATCGTTGGAAGTGCAAGCAAGAAGGTTAGAACACCTGTTGAGAAGCTGTCAATCCAAGTATTCTTGTGGCGAGCCATAGCAGATCCAAGAGGAATCGCAATAGCATAAGAAATAATCAAACCAATCAAACCAGCAACAGCTGAGCTTGCAATCATAGATGGATATTGGTAGTTACTTTCTGTAGCTGTATATGGATCGTCTTTACCATAGTTAGCTATTTCACGCGCATCTGCTTGACTTGGAGATTTGTAGGTACGAGAGTAAATATCTACAGACGAAGTCTTTTTACCAGTAGGGAATTGAACTTCTGATGTCTTAGTTTGTCCTTGACCTTGTGTGATAACTTGAAGCACTGGCGTGTTCGCATAAGTTGGGTAAGAGTCACCCAAGTTAATGTTCACAAAGTTTTGGTGTACAAACGGGAATTGATTGTTGAAATACAAAAGGTATTTATGTTTGGTACCTGAACCAACCAATGACCAACCGATAGCAGGGTCATTTTCAAAACGAAGATAACGTTGCAAGTTTGGATTTTCAGGGTCTTGAATCTTGTTTGGATGATCAATGTCAATCAAGTTCGAATAAAATTTGAAAACACGTTCGAAAATCGGAATTTCACGCGTAGCATAGAATTGACCACTTTCTGAGAACACACCGAGTGTCCAACCATTTCCTAGTTGGTTGATGTATTTTTCGTAGATTGCCTTATTGGTATCATTGGCATCCACTGTTACAGATGAGTCCATCGTGCTAGCTCTTTCTTGCAACTCTTTGGTATCGTAGTACTCGATATAGCCCATCCGTTCATAAACGGTATTTTCATAATTATCCCGCTTATCCGGTGTCGTTGCAATCTTGTTATAGTTGGTATCCTGCTTGAAAATCAATTTTCGAGGAACCATCGTATAAATAATTGTGTATGTCAAGGTTGTCACCAAGAAAATAGACAACAATGAACGCAATACACGCATAAAAATATATTTCTTCATATCGTTTCCTTTTAAAATCCCAAAAGAACCTTCTCCTCATGGAGAGAAAGTTCTCTTGAGAGTTATTTATTTAACGTGATTCGTCAATTCTTTTTGAACTTTTTCGTTTGATTCTTTTTTCTCTTTGAGCCATTTCTCACGAGCTTGTTCGTAATCAGCTTTCGTTACAACCTTGTCTTGCAACTGAATATACTTGAAGTATACATCTGAACCCTTATCTCCAGATTGACTGTATGACGCAGAGAATGGTACTACACGAGAAATGAATGGTGCTGCTCCACTACCTGACATAGCAGGAAGGAAGAGAGAGCTATCTGTCAACCAAGCTTGAGCTGCTGCGTATTTTTCATAACGAGCGTTCAAATCGTCAGTTTCTTTAGCAGCTTCATCAACTAACTTATCATATTCTTTCAAACCAACTTGTGCAGCTGCTGCATTTGCTGGATCATCGTAACCCATGTATGTTTTTGTTTGCTCGCTATTAGTTGTTTTCAAGATATCAAGGTAAGTTGATGGATCTTCGTAGTCTGGATTCCATCCAACTGCTCCTGAGAGATCCCAATCTTCTGCCGCAGCGCTTGCTGCATAGTAGGTGATATTGTTCAACTCATCTTTAGAAACTTGTTGGATATCAATAACTACATTATCTTCACCAAGTACTGTTTCAACGGATTGTTTAAAGGATTGAATACGAGCGATATAGCTCTTAGCAGTTTGGTCTACTGGAATATCCAAGTGGATAGGGAATTTCACACCTTCTGCTTGCAATGCTGTTTTAGCTTTGGCAAATTCAGCTTTGGCTTTATCAGCATTGAAGAGACCGTCTTGACCATCAGCAAAGTTTACGTTCTTCCACTCATCACCATAAGTAGCCATCTTTTCAGTTACCAAGTCACCGAAGGTTTTGTCTCCTGCAGAAACAAAGTCAGGTTTCACAAAGAGGTTGCGAACTGCAAGGGGAGCCCCTTCTTTACCATTGATTTGTGCTGAGTAAGAAGTACGGTCAAAGGCGAAGTTCAAGGCCTGACGGAAGTCTTTGTTAAGAAGGGCTTTCTTAGTAGAAGTCTTCTCTTCATCAGTTGTCTTAGAAGTGTATTTGTAACCTTGACGGTCAATATTGACACCTAAACCAAAAATACCAGGTCCCGATGGAGTGTAAAAGATATTATCCTTATAACTTTCTGCTACCTTAGAGTAGTTTGAACTTGTTGGGAAAAGGCGAGCATAGCTGTATGCTCCACTTGTAAAGTTACGCTCAATGGACTCTTGGTCGGACTCATCATAGAAAGCAAGGGTAACTTTATCAAGGTGAACGTTATCCTTATCCCAGTACTGCTCATTCTTAGCAAATTCGATAGAAGATTTAGTAGTCAAACCTTTTAGCAAGAACGGACCATTATAAAGCAATGATGTAGGATCTGTTGCTTTAGCAAAATCTGATCCCTTTGATTTTTCAAAATCTTCGTTCAATGGCCAGAAGATTGAGTAAGCCATCTTAGAGTTCCAATATGGTTCTGGCTGGTTCAAGGTATACTCAAGAGTATAATCATCAACTGCCTTCACACCTACCGTAGAAAAGTCTTTTGAATTTCCAGACAAATAATCAGACAATCCTTTAACAGAAGTTTCTGCTAAATACAGAGCTTCGGATTTCTTATCTGCTGCATGTTTCAAACCATTTACGAAATCTTTAGCTGTTACTTCAGCGTACTCTTCTCCATCAGATGTCATCCATTTAACACCTTTACGGATTTTGTAGGTATAAGTCAAACCATCTTTTGAGACTGACCAGTCTTCTGCAACTGCGGGAGTCAAATTCCCATATTTGTCATTTGTGAAGAGACCATCAATACCATTTGAAGTGGCAATCTTAGTACTTTGTTTCCCTGAAATGAGGTAATCCAACGTTTCTGGGTCAGCTGAATAGACATAACCATAATTTTTTGGTGCTGTTGAATCAGATGATTTAGAAGAACCGCAGGCAGCTAGTACGCCAGTCGCTAATAAGGCAACCCCTGCTGCAACCAATACTCTGCTTTTTTTCATGTATATAACTCCTCTTAAAAAATTTAGGCTTATTGGAAATTATAACATATATCTTCTAAAAAGTAAACGAATTTTCAGAATATTTAGGCGTATATCTACAAAAAACTTCTCTTTGTCAGAATTTCCCCATTCTTTATTTGTATTTATAAGAAAAGAAAATTAATTTGTCTAGCTCTGTAAGCTTCATTTTTACAAGTTGCTTTTCCCTTTTTTCTTCACATGACATAATCTATCTTCTTAAATTGGATTTTAGAATAAGAAACTATTGACGGAAAATGATTTTCAAGGTATAATAATAAACGTTGAGGCGGTATAGCCAAGTGGTAAGGCACGGCTCTGCAAAAGCTTGATCGTCGGTTCAAATCCGTCTACCGCCTTTCAATACCTGAATTAACAGGAATTAACCAAATGAAAAGCTCGTAAAACCGGGCTTTTTTAGTATTCCTAATAAGTGGGGATAACTGAACCTACCATCTAGATTTACAAAAAGCAGTGACTTGAGTCACTGCTTTATTCTGTTTCTTCTTCAGGTTCTAGTTCTGTGATTTGAACTTTTACCTTGGTAACACGTCCATTTTTCACCTTATCATTGGTCAGGACGATTTGCTTGTTTTGACTGACCAGTTCATAACTGATTTTTTCAGTTGTTGGAATCGTACCAACACCCGTCAAATAATAACCGGCGATGGTATCCACATCATCGCTTTCTAGTTCGACACCAAAGTAGTTATTGAAGTCGTTAAGATTCATGGTTCCCTGTGCAATATAGGTGTCCTCACCGATTTGATGGACTTCGATTTCTGCTCGGTCTGTCTCATCGTCGATTTCTCCGACAATCTCCTCCAGCAGGTCTTCCAGTGTGACCAGTCCAGCCATACCACCGTATTCATCGAGCAAAATGGCCATTTGTCTTTGGGTATTTCGCAATTCTTTTAGCAAGTCATCCACAAAAATAGTTTCAGGAACAAAGAGTGGATCTTGTAAGATCTTCTTCCAGACAATGTTTTCAAAGCCATCTGCATAGGCAGCGTTTAGCAAACGCTTGGTATGAATCAAACCAATCACATTGTCCTTATCCCCATCATAAACAGGGATACGTGAGAAATTTTGCTTTAGAATACTTTGGATAATGGTTTGACTATCATCCTGAATATCCACCATAAAGGCATCTGTCCGAGGAACCATGACTTCTCTCGCCATCAGCTCATCTAGAGAGAAGATCCCTTGTAACATCTCGATTTCGTCCGCATCCAAAGTTTCCTCACTTTTGGTCAACATGTACTCAATTTCATCTCGAGTCATTTTTTCATCCGCATCATCAAAGGTCATTGGCGTTAAACGACTCAAGAGATTAGTTGAAGCAGATAACAACCAGACAAAGGGACTGACAATCTTCCCAAGTCCAATGATAATCGGAACAGAGCGAATGGCTAAGGCATCTTTTAGATTAAGGGCAATCCGTTTAGGATAGAGTTCACCAAAAACAATAGAGATGTAGGTCAAGAATGCCAAAGAGAGAAAACTTGCAATAGCATAAGCTGTTTCACTATTTCCCATCCAAGATGCGATTTCGCGTCCCAGCGTTTCTGCTAAACTGGCCCCTGACAAGATCGTGATCAAGGTGATACCGACTTGAATTGTTGATAAAAAGTGGTTAGGATTTTCAAGTACCTTTAACAAACGAATGTAACGTTTGTCTCCCTCTTCTGCCTTTTGTTCTACTCGGGAACGGTTTAGTGACACCATCGCCATTTCAGTGGCTGAGAAAAAAGCATTTAACAGGGTCAAGATAAATAACAATACAAACTGTAGCAACAAATTCTGACTGCTCGGGTCTTCCATAGTCCTTCTCCTAAAATAGTATCTTGTGTTCCATTATATCATAAAATCCCTCAGGATTCACATTATTTTTCATTTAAACAACAACTCCCCTGCCTCTAAAAGACAAAGGAGCTGTTTTATATAGTATCCATTGTTTCTAATCCGTCACTGTCACTTGACCTGTTCGGTAATCAAGCTGGATTCCCTTTTGAACATTGGGGATTAGCACGTTGAACTCCAATTCGCCATCCGAAGATTTGGCTTCGATTTGTGAAGCGGATGGAACTAGGTCCTCATTTGTCGCATAGTGAAGTGTCACGCGGTAACGGACCCTCTTATTTTTGTCCAAGGATTTTCTGACCAAACTCTCATAGTAGTTCTGACCTGTCGAATCTTCAGCCTGCGCTTGGTTAGCCCAAGCTGTCTGGACTGCAATGTTCTTGGGATTGCTGGTAGAGGCATCATAACCATCCAAACCACCTATCAAGGCGTAGCCCAGCAGGTGTCCTCTATCTACAGCATGCGTGTAAGTCCCCTTTAGATTCTTGACCTGATGCCATCCTGGTGGCGTCCAAGAAGTGGATCCATTTCCAGTCTCTTCACGATTTTTATACTGCCGAGTCGCTTTGGATAAGATGGCATTGGCAACAGTTGGAACTGTTTCTTTTCCAACTATCTTTGTCTTATTATCCGCATAGGGTTTGCTAGAAACCTTGGCATCTAGATTGGTTTTATTGCCATTGACAATGAAGGCCCCTGCTCCATTCCACTCGAGCCCCCCCTTGATTTGGTTTTTGATTGACTCA
The DNA here is from genome assembly GCA_963554245.1 of uncultured Streptococcus sp. GTDB lineage: Bacteria > Bacillota > Bacilli > Lactobacillales > Streptococcaceae > Streptococcus. Next base: position 53,634 of record CAUVRF010000001.1, on the reverse strand, counting down.
GTTAAGACACTTTCAGCAAGCTCCTGACTGGGAGCTTCTGAAGCTTGTTTTTTCTGACTAACCTTGGTTCTAGGGGTGTTTGGCGCTGTCTGCATCTGCTTGATGTAATAGCTTCCAGCAGCCAAGAGTAAGAATAGAAGTAACCCTATCAGAGCTTGTCTTGTTTTTTTGTCCATTTTTCTCCTTATTTCTTTAGAAAAAGACTGGTCTCCCAGTCTAATTTCCTGTAAATTTGCTAATCAATTCCTGCCACTTTGCTGGAGATAAGATAGCCCACGGATCCTGTCCCTTTCCTAGGATGCCATAGCCAACCATCAAGCCGATTCCTAAAGCAAGGAAACCTATCAAGAGAACAATAAAAATCAACAGTAGGCGACGGAGTACATAGCGTAAGTTTTTATTCTTCTTCATCATTTGCCTCAATTCGCTGAATCTTCGCTCCTAGCTGAGCTAACTTCTCATGGAAGCGGTAATAACCTCTATCAAGGTGGACTAGTTTACCGACAACTGTTTCTCCCTGCGCAACCAGACCTGTCAAAATCAAAGCAGCACTAGCGCGAAGGTCCGTTGATAGAACTTCTGCCCCTTGTAAAGCCTGCCCCCCTACAATACGAGCTGTATCACGGATAATCTCTGAATGCAAGCCCATACGGCGCATTTCCTCCAAGTGTTGGAAGCGATTCTCAAATACCGTTTCCACCATGGTGGATTCCCCTTTTGCAACTGTCATCAGAGCTGTAAATTGTGCCTGCATATCTGTTGGAAATCCTGGATGTGGCAAGGTTTTTACATGAACAGCCTTGAGATTTTCAAGTCGAGAACGAACACGAATACCTTCAGATTCCTCTGTCACTTCAACACCCATCTCAAGTAGTTTTGAAATCAAGGGGCGATTGTGTTCCCAGACTGCATCACGAACGAGGACATCGCCACCTGTCATAGCTGCAGCCACCATAAAGGTTCCGGCTTCGATACGGTCCTGTACCACATTGTGGGTCGTACCATGGAGTTCCTCAACACCAATCACGGTGATTGTTTCTGTGCCAGCTCCCTTGACCTTGGCTCCCATTTCATTAAGGAAGATAGCGAGATCAACAATTTCTGGCTCACGCGCAGCATTTTCAATCACTGTCACACCATCAGCTAGAGTTGCTGCCATCATGAGGTTTTGTGTTGCGCCGACACTAGGGAAGTCCATGTAGATATGAGCGCCATGCAAGTGGTCTGCCTTGGCTTCGATGTAACCAGCTGCCTGGGTGATTTTTGCCCCCATAGCTTCCAAACCTTTGAGGTGGAGGTCGATCGGACGACTCCCGATGGTGCACCCCCCTGGCATAGAAACTTTGGCATGACCTACACGAGCAAGGATTGGTCCCAAGACAACGATGGATGCTCGCATCTTGCTGACATATTTATAAGGAGCTTCCTCCGTGATATCACCAGTCGCATCAACCTCGACAACATGAGCTTCCTCATCAAAGTCCACCTTGGCATTCAAACCCCGAACCACTTGATTCATGGTGAACACATCTGACAAGATTGGGACATTTTGTAAGACGGTCTTTCCTTCACTGGCTAAAATAGTCGCTGCCAACAAGGGCAAGACTGCATTCTTTGCTCCCTCGATCGTCACACTCCCGACCAGACGATTATCCCCGCCTTGAACCACAATTTTTTCCATAGTTGCTTCCTTTACTTTTGATTTTATAATAGTCCTCTAAGCGCTTCTTGCCACAGCTGGTACAAACTGATAAAGAATGAACTCAAGATGTAGCCCATCACAATACTAAAGAAGCCTACCAACAAACGAACTTTTTTTGTGTTAGTAGCGGTCACTTTTAAAACCTTTTCCCATCTCACAAGATCCTTCAAAAGGTAAAAACTCAAATAAATAAAGAGTATATGACTACTTAGAGTGAATAATAATTGAACCATTTGACTATTATACCATCTTATCCGCTTGCGCGCTAGTTTTCAATTTTTCTACGAATTAGGGATTGTTTTTAAGGTAATCAATTGCATCCTGCAAAGTCTTAACGGGAACGATTTTCATCTCTGTTTTGATCGTTTTAGCAGCTTCTAGGGCTGTTTCATAGTTGCTTTTCGCATTTGGATCTGCTTTTTTTGCTTCCTCAGTGACTGGATTGTCAGGAGCAAAAAAGATGTTGGCTCCCTGACGAGAGGCTGCCACTACTTTTTTGTCAATTCCACCGATGTCACCAACATTTCCATCACGATCAATAGTTCCCGTTCCCGCAACGATGCGGCCATTACGAAGTCCTGGATCTGCTATCTGGGTGTAAATAGCGAGACTAAACATGAGACCGGCACTTGGCCCGCCGATACCAGCTGTTGAAAAGCGAATTGGAACATCACTGGTCACTTCCGTACGGTCAATCAAGCCAATCCCAATCCCGTTTTTCCCGTTTTCGAGAGTGATAATTTTACCTTCTGCAGACTTGACTTTTCCGTCTTCCTCATAGGTTACCTTGACCGTGTCTCCTAATTGTTGAGAATTGACATAGTCGACCAAGTCTTTTGAACTGTCAAATGTTTTGTCATTAACAGCCGTCACGGTGTCTGCTATGTTCAGAATGCCCTTAAAAGTTGAATTGTCCGTCACGGTCAAGACATAAACTCCCAGATACTTGAGTTCGATATCCTTTCCAGCCGTCTTCAATCCTTGATACTTGGCCATGTTTTGGGACGTTTGCATGTAGAACTGATTGATCCGCATAAATTCTGCATCAGTAGAGCCACCCGTAGTCTCCTTGGCACTTCTAATATCTGTGAAAGGTGTTAACCAAGCATAGACAAGATGCGATAGGGTTGCGTGTCGAATACCGACTGTTACAAACTGGTAAGCTCCTGCTTCTGTGTCTTCTGTTTCATTGACTTTCAAAACGCGACGAATATCTTCCGCTCCACCTGGAACTTCTATGTAGTAAGGTAAAGGTACTACAAAGGCTAAAAAAGTCAATACTAGTGCTAGGATGACATATAAGGGCCATCTAGTTTTTTTCTTCATGTTCTAATTCCTCCACAACACTGTTTGGGACATATTGCTGAATCTCCTGACCAAACTTCAGAAGTTCTCTCACGGCCGAAGAGCTGATATAAAGATGCTCTGGGCGGCTATATAGGTAAATGGTTTCGATTTCTGGAGCCAGTTGATGATTGTAGTAGTCAAAGCTAGACTCGTATTGCAAGTCGGTGGTATTTCGCAAGCCACGGACAAGGATCTTAGCACCCAGTCTTCTTGCAACATCAACGACTAGTTGATCATGAGAAGCCAGCACCTCTACATTATCTAAATGCGCCACCGCTTTTTCGACTGCCCGTTTGCGGTTTTCAACAGGGAGAAAGCCTTGTTTGTGGGGATTGTAGAACACCCCGACATAGAGCTTATCAAAGAGTTTGCTGGCACGTTCAATGATATCCAGATGTCCATTCGTCATCGGATCAAATGAACCTGTAAATAATCCAATTCTATCTGACATAGACTGTCACCTTACTAATCCCATATATTTTTTCCTTCCAGATGCCGAGGCAGGAAATTTCTTCTGGAAGTTCTACAGACTTATCGGTTTCACAGACAACCATGATCTCGTCGGAGAAAAGGTTTCTTTCTGCCATTTTTTCGATATCTGCAACGATTTGTTCCTTGGCATAGGGAGGGTCTAAAAAGACCAGGTCAAAGGGACCTTTCACTTGCTCCAAGACCCGTTCAGCCTCCATCTTTAAGAGCTGAAATTTGGAAACTTCCTTGGTCATTTGGATATTTTCAGCGATGATACCTTGTGCCCTTCTATCCCGTTCCACTAAGACAGCATGGGACATCCCACGCGAGACTGCCTCAATAGATAAGCCGCCACTGCCAGCATAGAGATCCAATACACGACCACCATCAAAATAGGGGCCTATCATGTTAAAGATAGCTCCACGAACCTTATCTGATGTCGGCCTCGTCGTCTTGCCTTCTAGCGTCTTGAGGGGGCGCCCTCCGTAGATTCCTGATACGATTTTCATACCGTTTATTATACCAAATTATAGGCAAAAAGAGAAAGAAAACCGAACCTTGCGGTTCGATTCTCTACAAGATATTTTCATACGTATCGCGGACTTCCTGAGGCCAAACACTGGTCTGAACTTCTCCAATATGTTTCTTACGAAGAAGGAACATGGCCATCCGAGACTGTCCGATACCTCCACCGATTGTCAATGGGAAAAGGCCGTTAAGCAGGGCTTTATGCCATTCCAGCTCGAGACGATCTTCGTCTCCGGTAAGAGCCACCTGGCGACGAAGTGTATCCTCATCTACCCGAATCCCCATTGAGGAAAGTTCAAAGGCACAACCAAGAGATTCGTTCCAAACTAGAATATCGCCATTCAACCCTTTGTAGCCATTTTCAGACTCTGTTGTCCAGTCATCGTAGTCAGGTGCACGGCCGTCATGAGGTTTGCCATCAGGCAACTCGCCACCAATACCAATCAAGAAGACAGCACCAAACTCTTTACAGATTGCATTTTCACGCTCTTTCGGTGTCAAATCTGGATAGCGTTCCACCAACTCTTCTGTATGGATAAAGGTGATTTGTTTTGGCAAAATGGATTCAATATCGTAGCGCGCTTCTACGGCTAGCTCTGTCAGACGAATAGCCTTGTAAATCTTCTCAACGGTTTCTTTGAGATAAGCGATATTACGTTGACCATTTGGAATCACTTTTTCCCAGTCCCACTGATCTACATAAACTGAGTGAGTCGCATCAAGCGAATCTTCATCTGGACGAAGGGCCTTCATATGAACAAATAGACCTTCACCTTCTCCAAAACCAAAGCGAGCTAAGGTGTGACGTTTCCATTTGGCTAGTGAGTGAACGACTTCATAAGTTTCATCTGGAATCTGCAAGACCTTTACGGATACTGGATGTTCGACACCGGACAGGTTATCCTGCATCCCATCACCAACCTTGCTCAAGATGGGACCTTGAACTTCAACAACTTCTAACTTATCTTTCAAATACTGGGTAAAGGTGTTTTTGACAAAGGAAATCTCTTCTTGCTGATGGATAAAACTTTTCTTCATAAACGGCTCCTCAAAAATTAGTTAAAAGCATTATACACCTATTTCCAAGAAAAGAAAAGAGTAAATAAGAAAAAGTCAGTGCTCTTTTGAACACTGACTCTGTTATTCATTAATCGTTTCGACCAAAGATTCGTAAGATGCTAAGGAAGAGGTTGATAAAGTCTAGATAGATGCTAAGCGCCATTGAGATGACCCAACCTGTCGCTACTTGTCCTCGTGACTGTTCATAAACATAGCGAATCTTTTGGTTATCCCAAGCAATCAAACCTGAGAAAACCAAGACCATGGCAATACTAATCATGTAGTCAAAGAAGCTATTGGCTAAAAATAGATTCACAACCATGGCAATGATGAGACCAACAAGCGCCGCCATCAAAGCTCGGCCCATTCCACTCAAATCTTTCTTGGTGAAAATTCCGATTGCCGCCATGACAAAGAAGAGAAGGGCACTGGATACAAAGGCTGATAAGACGGTCCCAGGTGTATAGAAGGCTACGACAAAACTCAGCGTAAAGCCATTTAAAACAGAATAAACTAAAAATACTGGGAGAGCTGCTGGACTATTTTTGGCAGCCATGCTACTTGCAACAAAGACTAGAGCAAGTTCTGCAAAAGTTGCAATAATCAGCCAGAGACGGCCATGCATTAAAAAGTAGACCAATTGGGACTGAAAGACTGTCAACATCAAAGCTGACACGAGAGCTGATAGACCAATCCCAAGTCCCACAAAAGCATAAACCTTAGCGTAAAATTGATTGAGACCTGAACGTTCTTGAATAATCGTTTGATTCATTCTGATTCTCCTTTTTCTATAAATATGTCTTGATTATAACAAAGTTTTTATAAATTAGCTGAAATAAAACATCAAAATACCTGCGGCAACCGCCACATTGAGACTTTCCGCTCGACCTTTCATGCCTATATGAACCAGCTGATCAGCACTCTCAGCCATGACAGAACTAATCCCCTGCCCTTCATTTCCCATGACTAAAACAAAGTTCTCTAGTGAAGAAAGCTCACGATAATCCTTTGAATCTCTCGATAAGGTCGTTGCTAGAATGGGCAAATCGCTCTTCTTTGCCTCTTCTACAAAGCTGGTAAGAGGCATACGATAGATAGGCAAGTGAAAATGACTTCCTTGCATGGAACGTAGAGTCTTAAGACTGTAGATATCTGCTGACTTGTCTGAAACAATAACCCCTGTAAAACCTGCAGCATCCGCCGTCCGAATCATGGTGCCCACATTACCAGGATCTTGAACATCCTCTAAAAATAGATACTTGCCCTGATGGAGATCAGGCAGTCCCACTTCTTCTTTTTGAATCACTGCAACAATCCCTTGAGGAGTTTGCGTATCTGCCAAATCTAGCAAAATCTCCTCTGAAACCCAGATAGTTTGAGGAAAAGCAGCTAGCTGATCTCGATAACTTTCTAGGGCAAAGACCTTTTCAATCGTCACTCCTGCTTGAACAGCTTCTTCAAACAAGTGCCAGCCCTCAATCAAATAAGCAGACTTTCGATATTTTTTTTGATGCAATTTCTTGGCATTTTTTACCACAGAATTGGCTTTTGAGGTTATAATAGTCATAGAAATATTATAACACAATCAAAGGGGTTTGGTATGCAAAAGGTTAGAATGATTGCCCAAGGCAGGGTGCAGGGTGTTGGTTTTCGCTGGGGTGTTTATACTTTAGCTCTTGAAATCGGTGGCATCACTGGTCGTGTCTGGAATAACGATGATGGCACAGTGGAAATTCTTGCTCAGGCAGACTCCTCTGCAACTATGGCAAAATTTATCCAAGAAATCCGAAAAGGTCCGACACCTTTTTCAAAAGTTACCTATCTAGATGTACAAATGAGCAACTTTTCATCCTATTCGGACTTCAAAGTCGCAAATTAGGTCTCTAGAACTATTGTATATTTTACAAAAAAACAGTAGAATAGAGAGGTATAATTTTTAAAGAAGGAATGAAAACATTGAAATCTATTAAACGTTTTGCCCTCTCTGCTATGGGAGTGGCTATGCTACTCGTCTTGTCAGGCTGTGTCCAAGTAGACAAAGCAACAGGACAACCCACAGGATTGATTTGGAATACCATCGGAGCACCTATGGCTGAAGCCATCAAGTACTTCGCTACTGATAAAGGTCTAGGCTTTGGTGTGGCTATCATTATCGTAACCATTATCGTGCGCTTGATTATCTTGCCACTTGGTATCTACCAATCATGGAAGGCAACGCTTCACTCTGAAAAGATGAATGCTCTCAAACATGTGCTTGAGCCACACCAAACACGTCTCAAAGAAGCAACCACTCAAGAAGAAAAACTAGAAGCACAACAGGCTCTCTTTGCTGCACAAAAAGAAAACGGCATCAGCATGTTCGGTGGTGTAGGATGCTTCCCTCTCCTCATTCAAGCGCCTTTCTTCTCTGCTATCTACTTTGCAGTCCACTACACTGATGGTGTAGCTAGCTCTACCTTCTTGGGTATCAATCTCGGTTCCCCAAGTATGATCCTTGTCGCCTTCGCTGGTATCCTCTACTATCTCCAATCACTCCTTTCACTTCACGGAGTAGAAGACGAGATGCAAAGAGATCAACTCAAGAAAATGATTTACATGAGCCCACTCACGATTGTCATCTTCTCCCTCTTCGCACCAGCCAGTGTGACACTTTACTGGGTTGTCGGTGGTTTCATGATGATTCTCCAACAGTTCATCGTTAACTATGTTGTTCGTCCAAAACTTCGCAAAAAAGTTCGTGAAGAATTTGCCAAAAATCCACCAAAAGCAAGTTCATTTTCAACTGGAGGCGGACGCAAAGATGTCACTCCAAACCAAGCAACTGCGATCATGACCAATAAGAAACATAAAAAACGCAATGCTGGTAAACAACATTCTAGAAAATAAGAAAAAGGCTTAGCTGAAAGGCTAGGCTTTTTATGCATCACAAAAGCCCGATGTCTCCATCAGGCTTCTTTTTTATCCATGAACACGTTTCATGTAATCTTGGTAACTTTCTGTATCCATCAATTCCTTGGCATTCTTGACACGGTCTGCTGTTGGAGGTTTGACCCCTTCAAGCGAATAAGGAATCCCAAGTTCACGCCACTTGAATTCTCCCATCGTATGATAAGGTAGGATTTCAAACTTGTCAACGTTTTTGAGGGTTTTTACGAACTTCCCAAGTTCGATCAAATCTTCATCACGGTCTGTCAATCCTGGTACGAGAACATGGCGAATCCAAACAGGCTTCCCGATATCTGATAGGTACTGGGCACAGGCCAAGATGTTTTTATTGGTTTGGCTTGTGACAATCTTATGCTGTTCTTCGTTGATTTCCTTGATATCCAGGAGAACCAAGTCTGTCACCGCCATGAGTTTATTAAACTTTTCGAGATAACGTGGTTTGTTACGGAATGGAAGGGCACAGGTGTCCAAGGTACAGTGGATTCCTTTTTCCTTGGCCTTGGTAAAGAGGGCAATTAGGAAATCAATCTGTAAGAGAGCTTCTCCTCCACTAACAGTGATTCCTCCTTTGTCTCCCCAGAATCCACGGTAGCGAAGGGCTTCTGACAAAACATCGTCTACTGTCCGTCTTCGTGATTTATTGGTCTCCATAGCCCATGTATCGGGGTTATGGCAGTACTGGCAACGCATCTGACAACCTTGCAAAAAGACAATAAACCGAATCCCAGGGCCATCTACCGCCCCAAAACTCTCTGTCGAATGCACCATTCCTGTCACTTGTCCATAGTCAATTGTTTCTTCAGACATATCGTCACCTTCCTTGAAACCGTTTTATAGTTTTATTATATCACGAGTAAGGTGAAAAACAAGGTTTTTTTGTCTATTTTTTAGAAAGCAATCTGTTTTTCACTTTCATTTTCAATTTCTTTTACTGATCCGATTCAAAATCAAAACCATACAAGGTTGCAAAATAGTCCTCAGGACGCTCTGCACGGCGGATTTGACGGGCTTTCCCTTCTTCGGTATAGAGGATTTCTGCCGAGCGTAGTTTGGCATTGTACTGGTAACCCATGGAGAATCCATGTGCACCTGTATCATGAATCACTAGCAAATCACCGATTTCTGTATAAGGTAGTTCGCGGTTCACTGCAAATTTATCATTGTTTTCACAGAGTGAACCGACCACGTCTACCACTTCAACAGGTCCATCTGGATGAGTCAGATTGGTGATATGGTGGTAGGCTCCATACATGGCTGGGCGCATGAGGTTGACTGCTGATGCATCCACACCTAGATAGGTACGGTAGGTTTTCTTTTTATGAGTTACTTTGGTGACGAGAACTCCGTGAGGCGCCAGCATAAAACGGCCCAATTCAGTAAAAATCTTGACCTGACCAAGACCTGCTGGCGTAAGGACTTCTTCATAAACCTTACGTACCCCTTCACCAATCACAGCGATGTCATTTGGCTCCTGGTCTGGACGGTAATTGACACCAATACCGCCAGAAAGATTGATAAAGTCTAGCGAAATGCCCAACTTTTCCTTGATTTCAACAGCCAATTCAAAGAGCTGACGTGCCAACTCTGGATAATAGAGATGGGTGACAGTATTGGATGCTAGGAAGGAGTGAATCCCAAAAGTCTTGGCTCCTTTTTCCTTCAAAATCGCAAAGGCTTCAAAAAGCTGGTCCTTGGTCATGCCAAACTTGGCTTCTCCAGGATTGTCCATGATGTCTGTCCCTAGCTCAAAAACGCCTCCAGGATTGTAACGACAAGAGATGATTTCTGGAATGCCTGCCGCTCGCTCTAGATGTTCAATATCTTCAAAGGCATCCAAGTTAATGGTTGCGCCCAATTCACGCGCATAAGCGTACTCTTGGTCTGGGGTATTGTTAGAAGAGAACATGATTTCAGAACCCGGGAAATCCAGCTTGTGACTCATCAAGAGCTCCACGTAACTAGAACAGTCCACACCACAACCTTCCTCTTGGAGAATTTTCAAGATGGCTGGGGTTGGAGTGGCCTTGACTGCAAAATATTCTTTAAAACCCTTATTCCACGAAAAAGCCTTGTTTACCGCTCTTGCTTTTTCACGAATCCCCTTCTCGTCATACAAGTGAAAGGGAGTTGGGAACTCGGAAACAATCGTTTCTAAATCTTCACGGCTGATAAATGGTGTTTTCATAAGCATCCTTCTATTCTGTTTGCAAAGAAAGGCTGGGACAATCGTTCCAACCTTTAGTTCTATCTCTTATTTGTCTTCGTCAAAGATATTTCCAATCTCAACATCGATGGATTGGTTCTTAACATCAATATTGGTTACTTTCAAGAGTGACTTGTAATCAAACTGCTTTTCACGTTCTTCTTGGGCATTGTCTGCAAAGACTGCAACACCAGCCAACTCTGAATCAAACTCACGCAAGAGACTAATCATCCCGTTGACCGTTCCGCCGCCTTTCAAAAAGTCATCCACGATCAAGACACGACTGCCTGCCTTGAGACTGCGTTTTGAAAGGAACATTTTCTCAATGCGGTCACCGCTGGAACCTGAAACATAGTTGACGCTGACCGTTGAACCTTCGGTAATTTTCAAATCACGGCGCACAATGACAAATGGAACATTGAGGACATTGGCAACTGCATTTGCGAGTGGCACACCTTTTGTTGCTACTGTCATAACGGCATCGATTTTTTGGTCCATAAAGCTCTTGGCAATGATGCGCCCAATATTTTTCAAAATGGCAGGTGTACTGAGCAAATCAGACAGGTAGATATAACCACCTGGCAAGATACGGTCGCTTTCTGAAAGTTTGTCACGCAAGTCTGCGATCATTTCTTTGGCTTCATGGCTTGAGATTGATGGTGTAAAAATAACGCCACCACCTGCTCCAGTCACAGTCTGAATATGACCGATTTCGATTTCCTCAAAGGCACGCTTGATAATCACGATGTCCTCTGAAATCGATGATTTAGCAGATTCGTACTTTTCTGCAAAGGTATTGAGACTTGTTAGTTTGTATGGATTATTAATCAAATAGTTGGAAATGACAACCATCCGATCACTTCTTCTTAATTTCATTTTTATTTACCATTCCATTTAATTTTGATATTTTATCCATTATACCACATTCACATAAAAAAACGAACATTATTGCGTAAAAAATGCTCGTTTTTCTTAAATCATTAATCTAAATCTGGTTTATAGAAGGAACGATTGTCCATAGCGAAGATTTTATTGGTCATCTCTCCTTTGTCCACCAAAGCTAGAGCTGTTGACATCATCATCATGCTGGCATCTAGATTGTCAATCATATGGATAATCTCTGCCTCCATAATGCGTGGACGGACTGGACTTCCATACTCTAGCAAGCCATGATGACTGAGGATGACATGGCGCAGTAGCACCACTTCTTCTCTAGTATCATCGATGCCTAGTTCCATGACTGTCTTAGTAATTTCGCTATCGATGAGGGCGATATGCCCAAGAAGATTACCTCGCACTGTATACTCAGTCTGGTCTGGTCCCGTCAACTCGATGACCTTAGCCAAGTCATGCAGCATAATCCCAGCATAGAGCAGGCTCTTATTGAGCTGAGGATAGATCTCGCTAATGGCATCTGCCAAGCGTACCATAGTTGCTGTATGATAGGCCAAACCCGTTTCAAAGGCATGGTGGTTGGTCTTGGCAGCTGGATAGGAGTAGAATTCCTTATCATACTTGGTGTAGAGACTACGAACGATACGCTGCCAGACAGGATTTTCAATCTTGAAAATCATTTGTGACATGTAGTCACGGATTTCCTTGACATCGACTGGTGACTTGACCTTGAAGTCAGCTGGATCATTGGGTTCCCCAGGCTGAGGCAAGCGGAGAGTAATTTGATTGACTTGAGGAGTATTATTATAGACTTCTCTGCGTCCCTGCATGTGGACTACTTTCCCAGCGGTAAAGGCCTCAACGTTATGAGGTTGGGCATCCCAGAGTTTCCCTTCAATCTCGCCACTATCGTCTTGGAAGGTAAAGGCTAGGTAGTTTTTCCCAGCACGCGTCTGTCTTAGGTCAGCTGACTTAATCAGGTAAAAACCTTCAAACAGCTCATCTTTTTTCATGTGACTAATCTTCATATTCTTCCTCATCTTCTTGGAAATGGAGTAGATCAAGCGCAGGCTCACCTTCTGATAATTCAATGTGACGGAGCGTCCGCTCGATAGCTGTGGTACGACGGTTTAATAATTCATCAATATTGCCAGAGGCATGTTGGAGATGCTTTTGTGCTTTGACCAGAATGCCACCAAACTTGCCAAACTCGGTCTTGACGCTGGCAAGAGTCTTGCTGATATGGTCGGCACTCTTTTGGATATTGAGAGTCTTGAAGCCAACTGATAGAGAGTTAAGCAGGGCTGATAGGGTACTTGGACCAGCAACAATAATCTGCTCCTCCCGTCTCAAATCATCAAAGAAGACCGGATTGCGGACGATTTCTGAGTAAAGTCCTTCTGTTGGAACAAACAAAATTCCAAAATTGGTCGTTCGAGGAGGCGCCAGATACTTGCTCTTGATATCCTTGGCAAAGCGCTTGACGCTTGCTAAAAGTGACTTGCGACAACGTTCAATCTCGTCCTTATCGCCTGCTTCATAGGCTTCTTCTAGGCGGTAATAATCTGCCAGTGGAAACTTGGAGTCAATCGGTAAGTAGACATATTCCTGGTCACCCTGTCCAGGTAACTTGATGGCGTATTCCACCCGTTCACTGGAGTTTTCAACCGTTGCATATTCTCGTTCGTACTGGGCTGGTGTCATGATGTCTTCGATGATTTGCCCCAGTTGCAATTCTCCTAGAATCCCTCGCGTCTTGGTTCCAGAGAGAACCTTGTTCAGGGCACCGACATCGCGGGCAACTGTCTGCATCTCTCCTAGGCCACGATTGACAGACTCCAGTTGCTTGGAAACTGTCTCGAAGGAAGCCTGCAAGCGTGTCTGTAAGGTCTTCTCTAACTTTTCCTCGACCGTCTGGCGCATTTGTTCCAAGCGTTGCTCATTGGACTCCTGCAAGGCTTGGAGACGTTGGTCGGTCTTGTCCCTAGTTTGAAGGAGATTCTCGTTCATCTCCTGTCTAACTTGAGTCAAGCCTTGGTGCAACTCCATTCGCACCTCCTGCAAACGGTCGCTGACAGCCACTTCCAAGTCTTTTTGATTTAGCTGATTGGCTTGCCTAGCTTGTTCAAAGCGATAATCCAGTTGGTCTGAAAGATTGTCTGCCTGATCCTCCAAACTCTTGGCTAGGTACTTGTCTTGCTTATCCTGCCTTTGCCAAATCAGAAAGAGACCAGCTAGATTGGCAATTAATAATAGTAATAATACAGTCTCCATCCTACCTCCTGTCCTTGCTATGCAGCACGACGACATAGCCATCTGGGCAAGTTACCGAAACTTCCCTATCTATATATTCGTTAGAAGCGTACACTTTTTTAAAGAAAAAATTTTCCTCTGTCAATTCGTACTTGGCACCAAGAATAGTCAGCTGGCTATCCCGAACTGGCATAAAGGCTAGATAATCGTAGTCTGAACGGGGCTCTAGCTGACTGGTTCCTTCTGGACAATAGGCAATCAAGTTTTCCCCATCCTCAATCGCTATCTGGCGCATATAGGGTGCCAACTTGGGATTGCTAGGCAGAAAGACATTAGCCAGCATATGATCAATACGACCACCCAAAGCCCCAAAAATGGTCACTTGGGCTTGAGGATTTTTTTCAAAAATCGTTAAAAGTGCTAGTTCCAGATCCGTATCATCCTTTTCTGGCTGGGCTTGGACAAAATGTTGGGCACGTTTTTGAATCAACTGACGTTCGTCTGCAGTCACCGAATCAAAATCTCCAACTGCTAGGTCGAGAGGAAGGTCTTCTTCCAAGACCCAGAGCGAGCCTCGATCCACACCGACAAAGCAATCAAAATCCGTCCGATAATGACCGCGATCTCCGCCGGCAAAAACGGCAACCCTAATCCAATTGTTTTCTGAGAGTTTGCACTCGTTCATTGACATCTCCCTTAAAGACATAAGACCCTGCTACAAAAACGGTAGCACCAGCTTCTTTAGCTTGAGAAATGGTTTGATCATCAATCCCACCATCGACTTCAATCTCAAAGTCCAAGCCTTTTTCCTCACGAAGGGAAACCAACTCACGAACCTTGTCCATGGTTTCAGGCAGAAAGGCTTGACCGCCAAATCCAGGGTTCACTGTCATGACTAAGACTTGGTCCACTAGGTGAAGGACGTGTTTGATAGCTTCAACCGGCGTACCAGGGTTAATGACAACAGAAGGTTTGACACCTAGAGAACGAATCTTTTGAAGAGCACCATGGATATGAGGTGTTGCTTCAACATGAATGCTGATGATATCCGCACCTGCACGCGCAAAATCTTCTAGATGATGCTCAGGATTATCTACCATCAAGTGGCAGTCAAAGACCATCTTGCTATGGGGGCGAAGAGCTTCAACCACACCTGCACCAAAACTGATTTGCGGTACAAAGTGACCATCCATGATATCGATATGGGCATATTCTGCCCCAGTTGCTTCTAGGCGTTTGATTTCACGTTCAAAGTTGGCATAATCTGCTGCCAGAATTGACGGAGCAATCTTGTATTGAGACATAGGTTTCTCCTTATTTTGGAATTTTTTTGCTGACTTTTTTATAGGTTTCTCTGCGATTTTCAATTTCACTGAGAAATTGCAGGTAGTTGTCAAAACGGAAGGTTGCAATAGCGCCTTCTTCTACAGCTGGCTTAACCGCACAAGACGGCTCATGGGTATGGGTACAAGTACGGAACTTGCAGTCTCGACTGACACTGGCAATCTCTGGAAAGGCCTGATTGAGGTCTTCAGCTGATGACACTTCATAATCCAGCGATGAAAAGCCTGGTGTGTCCGCGATTTTACCCCCATTGAGGTTGTAAAAACTAACAGCTCGAGTGGTATGACGACCGCGACCCAGACTGTCTGAGATTTCTCCTGTTTCAAGATTGAGGTCCGGTGCGATTTTATTGAGAAGGGTTGATTTCCCAACACCTGTCTGCCCCATGAAAACTGTAACCTTACCTGTCAACAGGGGCAGGAGCTCCTCCTTGCTGGTCACAAAATCGTAACCAATAGCACCATAGGTTTGTTGGTAAAAATCTAATTCTCCCCTATCTTCCAGCAAGTCCATTTTAGAAATATAGACGATGGGATGAATGCCCTTGTGCTCCAAAAGAACCAAGAAACGATCCAGCAAATTACTGTTGAAATCCGGTTCCTTGACGGACATGATCACCACAGCTTGGTCAATATTGACAATAGGTGGACGAACCAGACTGTTTTTCCGTTCGTGAATTTTGAGGATATAACCTTCTGAATTTTCCTCCGCAGAAAAGTCTACCCAATCCCCAACGTAGGGTGTATGACCTTTTTTGCGGAAATTCCCACGCGCACGTGTCTGATAGACTTGGCCATCACTCTCGACATAATAGAATCCTGCCAAGGCTTTAATGATTTGTCCCTGCATCTTAGAGTCCTTGTCCTTTAAGCGCATCTGCCAGACTGGCAAACTCTTCCAAGCTGAGCGCTTCCCCACGCACAGATGGAGATAAGCCTGCCTGGTCCAAAGCCTTGGTCAATTTATCCTTGATTTCTTCGGTCTTCCCAAAGTAGCCTGTTAAGTTGTTCCACAAGGTCTTACGACGATGAGTGAAACTAGCCTTGGAAACCTTAAAGAAGAAGTTCTCATCTTTCACTGCTACAGCTGGCTCTGGACGACGCACCATTTTCAAGATAGCTGAGTCCACGTTTGGGGCTGGCACAAAGACCGTACGAGGCACGATGAAGGCAACCTTGGCTGTCATATAATACTGCACAGCAATCGACAAACTACCGTAAGCCTTGGTATTTGGCTGTGCTGAGATGCGATCCGCCACTTCTTTTTGCATCATGACCACAAACTCACTAAAAGGAATCCCACTCTCGATCAAGTGCATGAGAATAGGCGTTGTGATATAGTAGGGCAAGTTGGCAACTACCTTAATCGGCAGGTCTGGATTTTTGAAATTCTGGATATGCTGAGCTAGGTCAACTTTTAGAATGTCCTCGTTGACTACTGTTACATTGTCAAAATCACGTAAAGTATCTGCTAAAATTGGCACCAAACGGTGGTCAATCTCAAAGGCCATGACTTGAGCTGCACGCTCAGCCAAAAACTCTGTCAAGGCACCAATACCTGGCCCAATTTCGATAACATTGACCTGGTCATCAATTTCAGCCGTATCGACAATTTTTTGAAGAATATTGGTATCCGTCAGGAAATTTTGCCCAAAGGACTTTTTAAAGGTAAAACCGTGACGCTCCAGCACTGCCTTGGTCACGCTATAATCTGCAATTCTCATCTATTCTCTTTTCTAATATGAACGACGATATATCCAAACAAAATCATTTCCTCTAGAGCCCTGATGAATCAGGTCTTTTAAACAAACATTTGGATTCGTCAGTTCTTTTGTTTCCGTATTATAACTTGTTATTGTCTTTCCACCATGTCGAAGAAGCCATTCCGTATCCAATCCAGGCAGATATCTGTCCTTTTGAAGAAAACTACAAAGCCCCTCAACTGTCATATCCTCCGGGATATCAAGGTCCATCTGATGAGAAAAAACATCATCCCCCATGCAGATAGACTCTCTGTCAACTTGTATTGTCATTTCGATCTGTCCTTATAAGTTTCTATTTTAATGCTATCAAAATAGATAATCCTAGAAATAAATCAACTATAATATATCGTCATATATACGAGGAACTATTTAACATCCCTTAACTTATCCTGGCTTCTTCCATTTTCATTAGGAACACATCAAACAACTCCATATACGGAATTTTCACTCACTATTGAAACAACTTGTAAAATCTGTTCTATTTTTTAAAATCTTTATCATTCATCGTTTGAAAAAGTCAATTGCTCAAGTAAGGCATAGAGTTTTTTCTGCTCTTCTTCTTCGTAAGCAGATCTATTTGCTTTTACTTCCCTGCATTTCTCGTCATACAAAAAACCGTCATATCCGTCTTCTGTAGATAAGGCTGTGTAGACTTTCGCCATTTCTTCAGGACTAATCGAAAATCTTGACTTGATTTTATAAAGATTTTTCATAAAAGCGCTGAGGTGATTATAGCGGCGCATATCTACTTTGACATTGGTCACACGAATTGCTTGAATTTTAATATCTTTCCAATGTTTCCGCATATAAAGCGACAGCATCAACAAGGCTAATTTATTCTGATAATAAGTCTTAGCAGGACTGTAATGTTTTTGACCAGCTAAATTTTCAAAATCAAGTTTCATGAAGGGATAAAGCACTAGCCCCTGGGAAGAAATATTAATAATCCGTCCACTCTCTGACTTTTCCAACAAACCTTTCAACAGGAAAGAAAGCAGGAAGGGCGCAACAACATTGGTCGCAAATTGTTTTTCTAATCCATCCTTAGTCAGGATGGGCTTTTTGACTGATAAATCAAAGTCAGCTGCATTGTTAATTAGAACGTCTAGAACGTCTTCTTTTTGAATATACTGTTCCGCTGCTTTCCTGACACTCTTCATATCAGATAAATCAGCCAAGATATAATCTACATGTGGATTTCTTGTCTGCTGACGAATTTCCTCACAAGCTTGCTCGGCAGCCTCTTGCCGCCTACAAAATAGGGTCACTGACCACCCTTTCTCAGCTAACTGCCTTGCAGCTTGATAACCGATACCACTGTTACCACCGGTAATAATTACTTTTTTCATTTTTTACTCCTTTAAACTGAATATTTTGTCATAACTTCTTCCACTTCTGCCAAGGTTACGCCAAACAACTCTAAGCGCTTAAGGAGTTGCTTGCCATTGGAATAGCCGATGCGGAGCTGTTCGCCTAGATACTCTCTGCGCCTACGACTGTCTTCTCCCGCTAAGAAACCTAGGCGAATCAAGTCACCACGACTGATGTCAAACTCGTTCTCGTTTTCAAATTGCTCTGTCACCTGAGCCAGTGCTGTTTTTAGATCTTCGTAGCTGGCGTGTTCGATTCCCAGAGAACGTCCCTTGGTCTTAGATTTGGGAACAGCCTCATCTCGCTTGAGAAAAGCATGCTGTACTGTTGGAATGGCCGTCATAATCATGCGACGAATGCGTTCCCCATTAAAATCTGGATCTGTAAAGACAATGACTCCATGTAATTCATGCAGACGCTGAATGCGTTCTATATCCTGGTCATTTATTGCGGAACCTCGTGTTTCATAGGTCTCTACATCAAAGTAACGTTTGAGATTGGCCGTATCATCGCGACCTTCGACCACGATTACTTGGGAAATTTTTTCTTTCATTACTTGCTGTCCAATCCAAAGGTACGCTCTGCATTTGCAGTTGTTACTGCGGCTAACTCCTCAGTCGTCATCCCACGCAAATCCGCGATAAAATCTACCACATAGCGTGTGTAGGCTGTTTTGTTTTCACGGCCACGTTTAGGAACAGGAGCCAGGTAAGGGGCATCTGTCTCAACGAGGATTTTATCCAAAGGAAGTTCCCTAGCAGCTTCTTGGATATCCGTCGCTTTCTTAAAAGTTACCACTCCTGAGAAAGAAATGGTCATACCAAGCCCGACAAACTTCTCAGCCCACTCCAAAGAACCTGAAAATGAATGCATGATGCCACCACGAGGACCAACGCCCTCACTCTTGATAATCTCATAAGTATCTTCTAGCGCATCACGAGTGTGGACCACAAAAGGCAAGTTCAAATCCTTAGACAGCTGAATCTGACGACGAAAAACCTGCTCCTGTACTTCCTTAGGTGCTGTCATCCAATGGTAGTCCAGACCAATCTCACCTAAAGCAACAACCTTGTGATGTTTTAGCTTTTCAAGCAAGTAAGCTTCGACCGCATCTGTGTAAGTCCCTGCCTCCGTCGGATGCCAGCCAATAGTTGCGTAGAGCTGCTCATACTCATCTGCTAACTCTAGGGCTCGTTCAATGGTTAGCTTATCAAAACCAACAATATTCATCTGTGTCACATCCATCTCAGCAGCCAAGGCGAGTTCTTCTGCCTCGCGTCCTGCAAATTCTTCTACATTTAAATGTGTGTGCGTATCAAAAATCATCTCTTCTAACCTCATTCTCCCATCTATTATACCAAAAATAGCATCCCTCGGCTTGGAAAAATATCCAAAAACCAGTCATTCTCCCTTGACTGCCCTTTTTCAAAGCAGTATAATAACACTTATTGAAATTTTCATCAAAGGAAAAGAAAATGTTTAGAAAATTAAAATATACCTTTATCGGTCGACCACTCAAGTCTCTCACAGATAGTGAAGGGGGATTACTTGGAAAAATGCAGGCACTTGCAATGTTATCCAGTGATGCCCTGTCTTCTATTGCCTATGGACCTGAACAAGTCATTCTCGTTTTAGTCAGTCTCTCTCCTCTCGCTATTTGGTGGAGCCTCCCTATCGGTATTTTTGTCCTCTTACTCCTCGCTAGTTTGACCATTTCCTATCGTCAAATTATTCACGCCTATCCTCAAGGTGGAGGAGCTTATATGGTCACTCGGGAAAATCTCTCCCCTGAACTAGGCTTGATTGCAGGGGGCAGCCTCCTTGTTGACTATATGCTGACAGTAGCCGTATCCGTTGCGTCTGGAGCTGATGCTATTACAGCAGCCATCCCTACCCTCCATCCCTACAATCTTCATATCTCTATTTTCCTAGTCTGCCTGCTCATGCTCTTGAATTTAAGAGGATTGAAAGAATCTGCCAGCTCTCTGATGATTCCCGTCTACCTCTTTATCTTCAGTACCGTCTTTCTCTTGCTTTATGGATTCTTTCAACTATTTACAGGTTCCCTAAACTATCATGCGACTTCAACTATTGGACAAACCGTTCCGAGCCTTTCTATCGTTCTCCTATTGAGAGCATTTACCAGTGGCTCTGCCTCTCTGACAGGGGTTGAAGCTATTTCAAATGCGGTACCATTTTTCAAAACTCCGAAAGAAAAGAATGCTGCTCAGACCTTGACCATCATGTCCTTGATTTTAGGATTTCTTTTTGCAGGCATTACCTTCCTAAACTACTGGATGGGCATCACTCCTCAAAATGGAGAAACCATCCTCTCGCAAATGGCCAAGGGCATTCTTGGTGATTCATTCTTTGGTCATGCTAGCTACTATCTCTTCCAGTTCTCAACAGCCTTGATTCTAGCTGTAGCTGCAAATACTGGCTTTTCAGCCTTCCCTATGCTGGCATACAATATGGCTAAAAACAAGTACATGCCCCATCTCTTTATGGAAAAAGGGGATCGCCTTGGCTACTCCAACGGTATCTTAACTCTGGCTTTTGGAGCTATGATCCTTCTTCTCATTTTTAATGGGAATACTGAACGCTTGATTCCTCTTTATACTATCGGAGTCTTCGTTCCCTTTGCCCTTTCTCAGACTGGGATGATTCGCCATTGGAAAAAGGAAAAAGGAGTAAACTTCTTAAAATCTGCCTTTGCAAATATCCTTGGCGCCATCATTTGTTATGCTATCGTCCTCATTTTACTCCTCTTCAGACTGGGTGATATCTGGCCATTCTTCCCAATTATCCTAGTTTTAACCTTCCTCTTTTTGTCCATTCACAACCATTACCAAAAAGTGGCAAAACAGCTGCGACTCTACGAAGGAATCGAAAAACGCACTTATGACGGTAACCTTGTCCTTGTCCTAGTAGGAAATGTTACTCGAGTAAGTGTCGGAGCGATTAACTACGCTCAAAGTATCGGTGACGAAGTGTTAGCCATGCACATTTCTACTAAAGAAACGGCAGAAAAAGACCAAGAAATTCTTCAGGAATTTGCCGATTACTTCCCAAATATCACTCTGAAGAATATCAATACTAGCTACCGCGACATCATCACCCCTAGCGTTAAGTATGTCAAACGAATCGCCCAAGAAGCTAAGCAAAAAAACTACACCGTTACAGTTCTCGTACCACAGTTTATTCCTAACAAGCCTTGGCAAAATATCCTGCACAATCAAATGAGCCTCAAACTTAAATACGCTCTCAGATGGCATGAAGACGTCGTTATCGCTAGCTACTCTTATCACTTAAAAGAATAAACAAAAACTCAAAATCAGTAACTTATATCTGGTTTTGAGTTTTTTGTATGTGACCTTTTAAATGAACCCTCCATGAGTTCCATTTGAAATTGACAATTTCGTGGGCAATACACCCTTTAAGATAAAAACAAAAGCCAGTAGACTCGAGTTCCTACTGACTTCTTTGTTGAATTTGTTTGGATTATGCAGCCAAAACTTTGCGTCCTTTACGACGACGAGCTGCCAATACGCGACGACCGTTTTTAGTTGACATACGGTTACGGAATCCGTGTTTGCGCGCACGACGAATTTTACTTGGTTGATAAGTACGTTTCACGATGAATACCTCCTCATAGATTTTGTATTCGTTTAGCCGGCTATAAAGTGATCAGTTACTAAACATACTTTACTATTCTATCTGATTCTGATACTTTTGTCAATAGCTCTAGGCAAATGTTTCCAGCTTTTTCTCATGTAAGCCCTATCTACGATACTGTTTCAAGAAACGAGTCATCTTTTCTTGGATTTGTGCTAATTCATCTACACGAGGAAGATAAACAATACGGAAATGGTCTGGTTCTTGCCAGTTAAAACCGCGACCATGAACCAAGAGAACCTTCTCTTGCTTCAAGAAATTGAGGACAAACTGTTCATCATCATCGATGCGATACATATTGCGGTCAATTTTAGGGAAAATATAAAGTCCGGCTTTGGGTTTAACAGCAGATAAACCAGGTATATCTTGAATGGCATTGTAAATGAAGTTTCTTTGCTCGTAGATCCGTCCACCAGGAAGGAGCAATTCGTCCACCGACTGATGCCCACCTAGCGAGGTTTGTACGACTTGCTGAGCCAAAACGTTAGAGCAAAGGCGCATGTTAGACAGCATATTAAGACCTTCAATATAGCCCTTGACATGTGTCTTAGGTCCAGATAAGACCATCCATCCTATACGGAAACCAGCGATACGGTGAGATTTTGAAAGACCATTCATGCTGACACAGAAGACATCTGGAGCCAGACTAGCTACTGAGACATGCTCATGACCATCCATGACCATACGATCGTAGATTTCATCCGCAAAGATAATTAAGTCGTTTTGACGTGCAATCTCGATAATCTCCAACAAGAGTTCCTTGGGATAGAGAGCTCCTGTCGGATTATTTGGATTGATGAGAATAATAGCCTTGGTATTTGAAGTGATTTTTGACTTGATATCGTCAATATCAGGATACCATTCTGCAGCCTCATCACAGATATAGTGGACGGCATTTCCTCCAGCTAGGCTGACAGCGGCTGTCCAGAGAGGATAGTCCGGCATGGGCACCAAGACCTCATCTCCATTGTCCAGAAGCCCCTGCATGGACATGACAATCAGTTCACTGACACCATTTCCAAGGTAGATATCATCAATATCCACATTTGGGAATTTCTTCAGTTGGCAATACTGCATGATAGCCTTACGGGCTGAGAAAATCCCTTTAGAGTCAGAATACCCTTCACTATCACGCGCATTCATAATCAAATCATGAATGACTTCATCTGGTGCTGTAAAGCCAAATTCTGCTGGATTCCCTGTATTCAGGCGTAAAATCTTTTCTCCATTTGCTCGCATACGCATGGCTTCTTCTAAAACAGGACCACGGATATCATAAGCAACATGCTCTAGCTTGCTAGATTTGTTAAATTCTTTCATCTTTTTTCCTCAATTCGTCAGGATAGTAACATTATACCACTAGAAAGTCGCTGCGACAAGCTTCCATAAACGAGGAAGCAAAAGAAAAAACATTGACAAAGAGAATCCTCACCAATTCTCTTTTCTTTTATTTCTATATATGCACTAAGTTGATGACCGACAATATGGTTTAAAATATGATTTTTACTTTACTTCCTTAGTGAAAAGGGTTACAATAAAAGTAAGAAAATTTCAGGAGGTTTCATTATGGCACAACGTTACCAAAATGTTATGGTCGCAATTGATGGTTCTAAAGAAGCGGACTTGGCTTTCGTCAAAGGTGTTTACACTGCTCTACGCAATGAATCCAAGCTCACCATTGTCCATGTTATTGACACACGCGCTCTTCAAAGCGTATCTACCTTTGATGCTGAAGTTTACGAAGAACTCCAAGCCGACGCTGAAAGTATGATGAAAGAGTATGAAAAGCGTGCAAAAGATGCTGGTTTAACGGATATCCACATCGTCATCGAAATGGGAAATCCAAAAACTCTCCTCGCTCGGACGATTCCGGACGCAGAAAATGTTGACTTGATTTTAGTTGGTGCTACAGGTCTCAATGCCTTTGAACGCCTCTTAGTCGGTTCTTCATCTGAATATATTCTCCGCCATGCAAAAGTCGATTTGCTGGTCGTAAGAGAAAGTGAAAAAACATTATAATTATTAAAAAAGGAGCCTAGAGCTCCTTTTTGTTACTTATTATTTCTATTTCTTTCTTTATGTCGCTCATAAGCCTTAAGCTGACGTTGTAGCTCCTGTTTAATGGCAGGTTCTGGAGCATATTTTTCTTCCCAGTCATCTGGTTTTAAAATTTTGTGCGTAACCGGGTCAAAATGAGCTTTTCCATCAGGGAAAACCTTCCCCATATTTGCTTCATGGACAATATCAAAAATGCGTTCTGGATCCACTCCCATCAAAACAAAACTACCGTACGTGAAATACAATGTATCGATCAAAGCATCCACTTGACCGACCAGATTTTGCTTAGCAGGTGTCTTTTTCGCCACTTTCTCTGCTGCCTTATCAAGTGCCTCATGCATACTTGCAAGGGAGGCTTGGAATTCTTCCTCCGAAGAACTTGCCGCGCGGACAAACTCTACTAATTCTTCAATTTTAAAATCTGCGCGGTGGGTTGCACCTTCAGCATCCCATGCCTGTGGCTCTTCTTGAGTTCGTTCATCCATCATGTGGTGGAAGGTTTTAACCTTATTAAAGTGGTAGTCTCGACTGACAAACACTTTTTCTGAAGCCAAAACACCAAAGTGCTCGAGCGCCTTGTGGATACCATCTTGTTGATTACTTGCCGTAATATGCTTGGCAACTTCTTTGACACTGCTACTACCATTTCCCATAGCAACCGACATACCAACACCCGCCAACATTTCCAGATCGTTGTCGGAATCACCAAAGGCCATGACTTGATTGAGATCAAAACCATATTCTTTCCCGACTCGGCGAATGCCTTCTAGTTTGGAATTTCCTTGGTTGATGATATCTGCTGCAAAAGGATTGCTTCGAGTTAATTTCAAATCTTCAAAATCAGCTGCTGCCTTCTCAGATTCCTCTGGCGTCATCAGCATCAAAACTTGATAAATGGGTTGATTAATCAAGTTAAGCAGGTCGTCTTCCTTTTGAGGAACTGCCTTGCTAACCATTCGATTAAAGGAACGGCTAACGGTTCTTGTCAGCACAGTCGGAATAAAACGACTAACCAGTTGTGAAAAGGAGCCGAGACCAAATGACATAATCTTCGAACCAACAACGGCATGCTCGGTTCCAAGAGCGATTTCTTTACGCTCCTTTTTAGCGTAAGCAATCAGTTGACGCAGGCTTGACTTAGCAATCGGACTTGCAAAGAGCACCTTTTCTTTATTAAAAATGTATTGGCCATTGTAGGTCACCGCAAAGTCTAGGTCCAAGTCTTCCATCAATTCCTTGACAAAAAACGGCCCTCGTCCTGTCGCTACTCCAACAAGCACTCCTTGCTCTTTGACAATCTTAATCGCGTCCTTAGTGGATTTCAAAACACTCTTGCGATCGTTGACTAGCGTTCCATCGATATCAAAAAAAACAGCTTTGACTTCCATCCTATCCCATTCTCCCCTTTTGTGTTACAATGATTATACCACATTTCAGAAAGAGTGACTAAATCATGCCTAAGAAAATCCTTGTTTTACATACAGGTGGGACTATTTCCATGCAAGCAGACGCCACTGGTGCCGTTGTAACTAGTCAGGACAATCCCATGAACCATGTTTCCAATCCACTTGAAGGGATTGAGGTTCATGCCCTAGACTTTTTTAATCTGCCAAGCCCTCATATCAAACCCAAACATATGCTTGCACTCTATCATAAGATTAAAGAGGAAGCTGATAACTACGATGGTGTTGTCATCACACATGGTACAGATACCTTAGAAGAAACAGCCTACTTCCTTGATACCATGAAAATTCCGCCCATCCCCATCGTTCTAACAGGGGCCATGCGTAGTTCAAACGAACTTGGTAGCGACGGTGTATATAACTATCTGAGCGCTTTGCGAGTTGCCAGCGATGACAAAGCAGCCGACAAGGGTGTACTGGTCGTCATGAACGACGAGATCCACGCAGCCAAGTATGTTACCAAAACTCATACGACCAACGTCAGCACCTTTCAAACCCCAACACATGGACCACTTGGCCTCATCATGAAGCAAGAAATCCTCTACTTTAAAACGGCTGAACCTCGTGTCCGGTTTGATCTCGAGCATATTCAAGGTCTAGTTCCCATCATCTCAGCCTATGCAGGTATGACAGACGAGCTGATCGATATGTTGGACTTGGAACAGCTGGATGGCTTAGTCATTCAGGCCTTTGGAGCAGGCAATGTTCCCAAAGAAACAGCTCAAAAGTTGGAAAATCTCCTGCAAAAAGGAATCCCAGTTGCCTTGGTCTCACGATGTTTTAACGGTATTGCTGAACCTGTCTACGCCTACCAAGGTGGAGGGGTACAGTTGCAACGAGCTGGTGTTTTCTTTGTCAAAGAACTCAACGCTCAAAAAGCGCGCCTCAAATTATTAATTGCCCTTAATGCTGGATTAAAAGGGCAGGCTTTGAAAGACTATATGGAAGGATAAACCTCTTCTCTAGAAAGCAAATCAGGAAATCTCACGATTTCCTGATTTTTTTTATTTACGTTTTCGTGTAGAGCGGCGTTCTGTCAAACCATGGGGTAAGAGAACTTCACGTTCTTCCAACTCTTCCTTATGCATAATCTTAGTCAACATACGCATGCTGATAGCACCTAGGTCATAAAGAGGTTGGGCAATAGTCGTCAAGTTTGGACGAGTGAATCGTGCAATCTGAGAGTCATCTGTCGTGATGATTTCAAACTCTTCTGGCACAGACACACCGTGGTCAGCCAAACCATTTAGGACACCTGCTGCCAATTCATCACCTGTTACAACTGCGGCTGTAGCTTGTGATGAAATCAAGCGTTCTGCCAAGGCATAACCATCATCATAGCTGTATTTTGATTCAAAGACCAATCCCTCACTATAAGAATGTCCAGCTTTTTTCAAGGCTTCCTTGTAACCAATCAAACGAACCTTGCCATTGATATCATCGACGAGTGGTCCACTCACAAAAGCAATCTTTTCGTTTTCTTTGAGAAGATAGCTCACGGCATCAATCGTTGCTTGTTTGTAGTCGATATTTACACTTGGAAGTTGGTGTTCTACATCCACAGTACCAGCAAGAACAACCGGTGTCCGTGAACGAGAAAACTCTGAACGAATCTTTTCAGTCAAGTGATAGCCCATAAAGATAATCCCATCGACTTGTTTTGAAAAGAGAGTGTTAACTACTGAAACTTCCTTTTCATCATCCTCATCACTATTTGCTAGGACAATGTTATACTTGTACATTTCAGCAATGTCGTCAATCCCCTTAGCAAGCGTTGAGAAATAACCATTGGTAATGTTCGGAATCACAACTCCGACTGTCGTTGTTTTCTTGCTTGCCAAACCACGTGCTACCGCATTTGGACGATAGTCCAAGCGATCAATCACTTCTAGGACTTTTTTTCGAGTGTTCTCTTTAACATTCTTGTTGCCATTAACGACACGGCTAACTGTTGCCATTGAAACTCCTGCTTCACGGGCGACGTCATAAATCGTTACTGTATCATCTGTGTTCATTCCGTTTCCTTTCTATAATGAAAATTTCGCTTTCACGCATCTACTTACTCCATTTTATCACTTATTGTAAACACTTTCAAGTATTTTTTAGAGAAACTTTGAAAAAATTTCACAGTTTATTCCCATTTTGAAAAAACGAGTAGGATTTCTTGATTTTTAAGACATTTTGCTGTATGATAAGGAAAATAAAGGGGGATGAAAACATGGCTTTTACAAATACACAGAGACGATCCGCTAGTTTTGGTGTCGTGACCAGCTTGCCTGATGATGTCATTGACTCTTTATGGTATATTATCGATCATTTCCTGAAAAATGTCTTTGAATTAGAAGAAGAACTTGAGTTTCAACTGCTCAACAATAAGGGGACCATCACCTTCCATTTTTCTAGCCAGCATCTTCCGACTAGCATCGATTTTGATTTCAATCATCCTTTTGATCCGCTTTACCCTCCTAGGGTCCTTGTTTTAGACTTGGACGGCAGAGAAACCATCCTCCTTCCAGAAGAAAATGACCTATTTTAAAAACTCTAGCTTCTCGGCGCAAACTGCTGAGGAACTAGAGTTTTCTTTTTCTAATAAATGGATCGACTAACAACTAGACCATTGGGTTTTGTATACTCTAAATCAAGGTAATCCTGATAAGTCCCTGGCACAATGAAACCTTGGGGACTCAATATATCAGTCCCAGCTTTTCCTACGATAGAGTCTGCCAGCAAGACACAATTGGTACTGAGAACAAAGTAGGTCTTAAACTCGGATGAGCTGAATTTATAGAGGGTCGCATCTGCTTCCTCTTTCAGTTGGTAGGAGTAGGTATGCTTTACCTCGCCCTCTCTTCTTTTCATCAATTGAGAGCTCGGCTCCCAAGGAATTAACAAATCTTCTATTTCTTCTAAACGAGCTTGGATAGCAGCTTTCTGTTGGTCCGTCAAACTCAGACCGTAAGCAAACAAGGTCTTCTGACTTTCCCTCTTACAGAGTTCAATGTATTTTTCCCGATTGGCCTTAAACAGAACACCGTCTCCAACCATGCCGAATAAACGTTCCGAGTGAGGATCATAGGAACCATAGGAAATAACCTGTCCTTGATAACAAATATCCACATGTCCCATAGCAAGGAAGAAAGAGGTTTCTGAGGTATGGACAAAAATTTCCAGATCAACCGTCTGGTCGTTTTTTCTTTCTGAATGAACTTCCCCTTCTTGGCTTTCATGATTTGCCAGCCACTCATTTAGTTTGCGCAAGGTACTAATAGGGATCAGCGCTGTCACAAAGATCGGCAGAGTCATTCGCATACGTCGTTTCAGCTTGGGATTGTTTTCTATCTTTTCAAAAAAGAAACCGTCCCGGAGGCTACTGGCTCCTAGCATGAGCAAGTAAAACCCAAGCAAGAGCAATTCAAAATTCGCTGCATCGTGAAAAGGAGAGATGCTATAAAGCCCGAATCCTATCATCCATACAGCATCGAAGAGATGATGGAGCCGAGGATGAATGGCATTTTTTCGATAGAGAGACCAAGTCACAAGACTAATGATGCCCGTAAACAGCTGGTAGCTCGCAATGATAAAAACCAGGAGATAGAGGGCAAGGTCTTGCAAGATGATAGAGTCAAACACCAGAGCCGCTACCACCAGCTTGCCCAAGGTTACAAAGATATTTTCCCGACGTTTTTTATCTTGAAACCAGCGAGTCAACAAGTGCCAAACTGCTGACAAGGAAAAGTAGCCCATCAGCAACTGGTACCCCATTCGCGGAATAACTTGTCCAAAACGAATCAAGAGAAGCCCTAAAACAATAGCAAGTAGTCCCTCCCCGATACTCTTCCACTTGCTATAGGTCTCGGAAAGCTTAGGCATTTCCTTGCTCCAACTGGTCAACCAAGTACCGAATTGGTTGCTTTAGGATTGGATGGATAAAATGGGGAGCTATTTCCACTAACGGCTCAAGGACAAAGAGGCGTTCTGCTATATAAGGATGAGGCAAGATGAGCTCGTCTGTATAGATGACTTGGTCTTCTACAAAAAGCAGGTCCAAATCAATCAAACGAGGCCCCCAATGCACTTCTCTCACCCGCCCCATTTCTGACTCGATGGCTAATAATGTTTCTAACAAGACTGATGCTGGCAACCAGGTTTCTACTTCAATCACCTGATTGGCAAAGCTATCCTGCTCCACACCACCCCAAGGTTCCGTCGCCAAGACACTGGACTCTTTGAGAATATGGATGCCTCGAGCTCGCAGTTTGTCAATGGCTTGTTCCAAGTTTGCTTGCTTGTCCCCCATATTGCTTCCTAGAGCGATAAAGGCCCGTTGCTTATGACGATGAATGGTCACCGAGCAGGTATCTAGCGGTAAATGCACTGGAGCCCAAGGTTTTTTTAGTTCCAACTCAATCCCTTGAACCAGAGGATAGGTCTCAAAGGTACGTTCAACTAGTTTGTAGGCTACCGTTTCAATCAAGTCCTCAGTGGTTTCCTGAAACCAGGTCGTCCACTGCTGACACAGTTCTCCGTAATGGACAGAGGCTGTTAAATCCAAGTCTGTCGCTGCCTTGGTCATATCATAGGATAAGCTTGCGGAAATAACAAACTTTTGCCCCAATTCCTTCTCACTAGGAAAAAGACCATGATAGGCAAAAATTTCCAAATCTTTAATCTGCAGTTGATCCATAACTAGTCCTTTCTAGAAAAATCCGCATGAAGCGGATTCTTTTTATAGTCCCATTAAACGATAAGCCTGGTCTCGGAGGTCCTTATCTGTTTCAAATAGACCACGAGCTACTGTCGTCAAGGTGGCAGTGCCTGGTTTTCTGACACCACGCATGCTCATACACATATGCTCGGCCTCAATGACAACAAAGGCCCCTTTAGCACCCAGATAGTCCATCAAGGCATCAGCCACTTCAATATTCAACCGTTCTTGAATCTGTGGTTTTTTAGAATAAACTTCAACCGTACGGGCTAGCTTGGACAAGCCTGCCACACGACCATCTGGAATGTAGGCAATGTGAGCTTTCCCATAAAAGGGCAGAAAGTGGTGTTCACACATGGTGTGGAAAAAAATATCCTTTTCTACCACCATGTTATCATCAATAATCTCAAAGGATTTTGACAAGTGTTCCTCAGCGGTTTGGCCAAGACCTGAAAAAATCTCTTGGTACATACGGGCTACACGAGCAGGTGTTTCCTGCAAGCCCTCGCGGTTAGCGTCCTCACCAACAGCCTCGATAATCATTTTTACAGCCGTTTCAATCTTTTGTGTATCCATTCTCGTTCTTCCTCTCCATCAGATAGGCTCTCACTTGGCTCAAGAAATACAAGGAACCTGTGACAATCCTAACTGTTTGTTTCTCTTCTTTTTTATCTGTCAATTTCTGCTCTAGAAAATCCTGCCAACTTTGGTAATTGAGATTTCTAGACTTGGCTGTCTCTTTCAGCACGCTTTTATCAGTCGCCCGACTATCGTCAAAATGGGTTAAAGTCAATTGACTATCTGGCACCGTTTCTAGCAAATCCAACATATCTTCCAAGGCCTTGGTTCTGATACAGGTAAAGAGGATTTCCTTATGATAATCCGCAAAGCGTTCTTGCAAGGTTGCTAGTAAAGCCCTGATAGCATGGGGATTATGGGCCCCATCCAAAATCATCATAGGTTCGCTAGACACGACCTCCAAACGCCCTGGCCATCTGGTTTCTTTCAAAGCTTGAGCAACCAAGTCATTACTTGCTAATTCTCGCCCAGTCTCCTGGTAATAAGTGTCTAGGAGAGCAAGCGCCATCCCCGCATTGTCTATCTGGTGTAAACCAAGCAGACCTGTTTGAAAGCAACCTTGTCTGACCGAACTGGTATAATCAAAGATTTCACCCGTCACCACACTCTTTTGATGACTGACCTGGTAATCACTCCCATAGGCAAGTCTCGGCGCATTTTTAGCTTCTGCAATAGAGTCTATCACAGTCAAGGCTTCAAGAACAATATGACCTGTCACCAAAGGAACACCTTGCTTGATGATTCCAGCTTTCTGCTCTGCTATGGCTTCCAAGGTATCACCAAGTAGGGCTACATGGTCCAAGCCAATGGTCGTGATGCCTGTCAGAATGGGCTGGCAGACATTGGTACTATCCAGAAGTCCACCCATGCCGACTTCCATGATAGCCACATCAACTTTTTCAGTGGCAAAATAATCATAGGCTAGGGCTGTGATAATCTCAAATTCGGTCGTCCCTTGTAAAGCAGCGCCATTCTCCCCCTCGAGTAAAGCACGATAGTCCGCCATGAGGGCTTCTAGCCTAGCCTCGGGGATAGATTCCCCGTTGATGCTAATTTGGTCTGTGTAATGAATGAGATAGGGCGAACTGAACACACCAACTCTTAGACCTAGCTTTTCCAGCATCTTTTTCAAAAAAGCAATGGTAGACCCCTTGCCATTGGTCCCTCCAATATGGATGACCTTAAGTTTGAGATGGGGATTGCCCCGCAGAGCTAGGAGTTCCACCATTCGTTCCAAACCAAAATGTGGTTGGTCCGTCCGGTAGTGGGCAATCCACTGATTGTTTTCAATTTCGTTCATATTACTTATATTGTTTTAAATCTAGATTTTCTGCATCATCTGCCAAACGAATGGCTGACGCAATTTCAACTGCCATCCTGTGACTGGCAACATCATGCACGCGCACCACTTCCACACCCTGTCTCGAAGCGATAGTCGTTACATGAGCCGAAGCGGTGTCCCGATTTCGGAAACCGACTTCCGTCTCAGGATTGACTTCAAAGCCATTCTCCTCAAGGATATTGATAACAAACCGCTTGCGCGAAACACCAAGAAAGATTGGATAGCCCTGCTGATGCAATTTATCAAGGTCCCGTAGAAGAAGTAGATTTTCCTTCTTGGTGAGACCAAAACCAATTCCCGGATCCAGCAAAATGTTTTCTCTTGCTATCCCAGCTTGATTGGCTCTCGCTAGTGCTCGTTCAAAGAAAGCCTCCATCAAGTCTTCAATTGGCATTTTTTCAAAGTCAGCTAACTCTTCCTCTGTAAAAGCTTGCCCAAAACCAAAATGAGGAAATATGAGCGAACTAGGGTGCTGAGGTCGAGCCATGACTGGATTAAACATGATGACTACTTTCGCACCAGCCTTAGCAACCACATCCGCCATTTTCTCATCTCCCATGAGACCCGTAATGTCATTTACCAGATTGGCACCAGCAGCCAAAGCAGCCTCTGCCACCTGACTTTTCCAAGTATCGATGGAAATGAGAACATCACTTTCCTCACAGATAGCTTTAATCACTGGAACAACACGCTGGATTTCCTCTTCTATCTCAACATAGCTACTACCCGGCCGAGTCGATTCTCCACCGATATCTAGCATACTCGCTCCTTCAGCTATCAATTTACGAGCTTGCTGGAGCGCCTGGTCAAGAGCAAAAAATTGACCACCATCCGAAAAGGAGTCTGGGGTTACATTGATAATGCCGCAAATGGCTGTTTTTACGTGGTTGACTTTATTGGACATAACGGTCACTTCCTTAAGGTTCTTTACCATATTATCTCTCTATTTTACCATAAAAAGAAAAAGATGGACACGCTAGTATTCATCTTTTCCAAGTAGGTCAATGGCTTAGAATGATAGACCTAGATTTCTACTAATCAAGACTACCAAGGCTATTAAACAAAAAGCAATACCATTGAGAATCATATGAAGCAGGATTGACATCTCCAAACGTCCCGTCTTGTAGGCTGTCCAAGTCAGAACCGTTGACATCCCTCCATAAATAATCACAGAAGGCAGATTGGTTGGCGTATGGAGCAAGGCAAAGACGATTGCACCAACAACAAAGCCAAGTTTTTCTTTTCCACGGAAGATCTTTTGGGGAATAATCCCACGACACAAAATTTCTTCACAAATCGGCGCAATCAAGACTAGTAGAAAGAAAGTTGAAATCAAGGAACTATTCTGAACTAAACCATTCAGTATTGATTGGTTACTGGTCGTTGTTTCATTCATCATGCGAAGCAAAGCTGAGCCCAACAAATTAGTAGCAAAGATTACTAGATAGCTCAATACCAAGCGAGCTAGATCCTTAGCCTTAAAAAAGGATAGATCAAAGGTAGCAAGCTTTGTTTTTCGCGCACCAATGATGAATACTACCAAAACGACAATAGACAAAGCACCAACTAAGAGTCCTGACTGCAAAAGCGGAAATTGTTTAGAAGTCAACCAAGCGGATAACCCTAAAGGAAATTGTGATAGGACAAAAGCTGCTAAAAGGATGAGGATCCACATCCCTCTGTCCCAAACCTCTCGCCAGATCGTCTTTTCTTTCATGATATACCTCCTTATAGTAAAAGGGGGATAACCCCTTTTCTACTATTATATCATTTAAAGCGCCATACTGATATAGTTAAGGATAAACAAGGCATCCAAAATCCAAATCATCGCGTGCACGTCCTTTGCTTGACCTTTGACAACTTTTGTTAACGTATAAGTCAAGAAACCAACTGCAATCCCTTGTGTGATAGAGTAGCTGAATCCCATGAAGATAGATGTGAAGAAGGCAGGGACAGCTTCAGCCATATCATCCCAATGGATGTTTTTCAAACTACCGAGCATCATAATCCCAACGATAATCAAAATTGGAGCCGTCGCAGCTGATGGAACAATTGCCAAAAGTGGACTAAAGAAACTTGAAATTGCAAAACAAACCGCAACCACCAAGGCAGTTAATCCAGTACGTCCACCTGCACCAATACCAGCAGCAGACTCAACATAAGTCGTTACGTTTGAAGTACCTGCGATAGCACCAATTGAAGTACCAATCAAGTCAGAGTAAAGAGCCTTATCCAACTTATCTGATTGGTGATTTTCACCATTTGTCGCTACGATACCGACTTTTTCACCTGTACCAATCAAGGTACCAATTGTGTCAAAAATATCTGTCAACGAGAAGGCCAGAATAGCCATAAGCGTTTCCGGTAGACGAGCAGTGTCTGAGATTAAATCACCCAATCCTTGTGAGCCAAGTGCTGCACCAAAGATTGTCTTCAAATCTTCAAAGGCTGCACCCACATGGTTATTAGAAAAATCAATGCTTGATACATCAACCAAACCAACAGCGATAGCAAGAACTGTCGTTGTTAGGATAGAAAGAATAATTCCTCCCTTGATACCCTTGATAACAAAGAAAATCGTAATCGCCAAACCTGCAATAGCCACTAAAACAGCCGGATTATTAAAGCTAACCAGACCTGGAACTGCTGAAGAGTTTGCTGTAATGGCTGCTTGGGCCTTATCAGCACCCTCACCAGCAACTGTATAACTTCCTGGATCAATAGAGAATTTCAAAAGACCAGCATTCTTAATCCCTACATAGGCAAGGAAGACACCGATACCTGCTGAAATAGCCGAACGAAGCGCATTGGGAATGGATTCAATAATCATTTTACGAACATTTGTTAAGGTAATGATTAGTGAAATAATTCCACAGATAAAGACCATAGCCAAGGCCTCTTGCCATGAATAACCAAGTCCAAATACGACTGTAAAGGTAAAGAAGGCATTGAGTCCCATACCTGGTGCTTGAGCGTATGGCAGGTTCGCATAGAAGGCCATCATCAGGGTACCAGCTACTGCACCAATAATTGTTGCTAGGAAAACACCTTGAGCAGGCATCCCTGTCTGCGCAAGCATTTGTGGGTTCACAAAGAGAATGTAACTCATTGCAAAGAAAGTTGTTAAACCAGCGAGAACCTCCGTACGAACGTCCGTCCCGTTCTCTTTTAGTTTAAATAGTTTATCCATTATGAATCTCCTTTTGTTTTTTTACGAACAATATTATTATTATACCACTTATCATTCACCTTTTCAATATGTTTATTTGGTTTATTTACCAAATTGGAACAATTTTTGTTTTTTATCTCGAGTCTGCTTTTCTTCTTTCTTTTTGATATAATAGTAGACATCTTATCTGGAAACGACTAGGAAGGTTTATATGACTAAAAAAATTATCGCAGTCGATTTGGACGGAACCCTGCTGAATAGCGAAAGCAAGCTCTCCGATTTTACCAAAGAGACAATCAAAAAAATTTCAGAAAAAGGACAC
The DNA here is from genome assembly GCA_963554245.1 of uncultured Streptococcus sp. GTDB lineage: Bacteria > Bacillota > Bacilli > Lactobacillales > Streptococcaceae > Streptococcus. The sequence goes on along the minus strand of CAUVRF010000001.1, from coordinate 18,441 downwards.
CATGTCATCATCACGACGGGGCGCCCGTATCGCATGGCAAAAGACTTCTACCGCGAACTAGAGCTACATACTCCTATGATTAACTTTAATGGTTCCCTCACCCATCTACCAGGACAGGCTTGGGAGCACGAAAGATGCTTAACCTTGGACAAAAAATATCTCCTAGATATGGTCAAACGTAAAGAGGATATTCAGGCCGACTTTATTGCAGGAGAATACCGTAAGAAATTTTACATTACAGCTCCGAATGAAGAAATTGCGGACCCTAAACTATTTGGCGTAGAGAACTTCCAACCGGAAAATCAATTCAAACCCGAACGAGTAACCAAGAATCCTAACTGCATTCTCTTGCAAACAAGGGTTGAGGACAAATACGCTCTAGCGGACGAGATGAATCGTTTTTATCAGCATCAACTAGCTATCAATACCTGGGGTGGCCCTCTCAACATCCTCGAATGTACACCCAAGGGGGTAAACAAAGCCTTTGCTCTAGAGTACTTGCTCAATGTTATGAATCGTGATAAAAAAGACTTAATCGCCTTTGGTGATGAGCATAACGATACGGAAATGTTAGCATTTGCAGGCAAGGGATATGCTATGAAAAACGCCAATCCTGCTCTCCTTCCATATGCAGACGAACAGCTTCCTCTGACAAACGAAGAAGACGGAGTTGCCCACGCTTTACAAAATTTATTCCTATAAAAAGGAAAGATTGCAGAATAGCAATCTTTCCTTTTTATTTTCATTCTATTTTCATGAAGGTCACTCATTTTCAGTATTTTTATATTAAATTTTCTATTGCAATTTTCATATATTTTTTGAAATTATTTATATATTAACATTTTGTAAGACTATTTTCATTGAAAACTTTTACAATTTTCGAAAAAGTAGTTGATTTTTATATGAAAACGATTTATACTAGGTACGTCTGAGGTTTTTTAGGAAACCTATAAGTCAAACATTTTAAAAGGAGGAATGACAATAATGAGTATCGGAATCATTATTGCGAGCCACGGCGAATTTGCTGCGGGTATTCATCAGTCAGGATCTATGATCTTTGGTGAACAAGAAAAGGTTCAAGTTGTAACCTTTATGCCAAATGAAGGTCCAGATGACCTTTACGCTAAATTCAACAACGCTGTGGCTGCATTTGACGCAGAAGATGAGGTTCTAGTATTGGCTGACCTTTGGAGTGGATCTCCGTTCAACCAAGCTAGCCGCGTGATGGGAGAAAATCCTGAGCGTAAGTTTGCCATCATCACAGGGCTTAACTTGCCGATGTTGATCCAAGCCTACACTGAGCGCCTTATGGACGCTACTGCAGGTGTGGATAAAGTCGCTGCGAATATCATTAAAGAAGCCAAAGATGGCATCAAGGCTCTTCCAGAAGAGCTTAACCCAGTTGAGGAAGTTGCAACTGCTGCAGCTGCTCCAGTTTCACAAGCTGCTATTCCAGAAGGAACAGTTATCGGTGACGGTAAACTGAAAATCAACCTTGCTCGTCTAGACACTCGTCTCCTTCACGGTCAGGTTGCCACTGCTTGGACTCCAGATTCAAAAGCAGATCGTATCATCGTTGCTTCAGACAACGTTGCAAACGACGAGTTGCGTAAAGAATTGATCAAACAAGCAGCTCCTAATGGAGTAAAAGCCAACGTTGTCCCAATCCAGAAATTGATCGACGTTGCAAAAGACCCACGTTTCGGAGAAACTCATGCCCTTATCTTGTTTGAAACTCCACAAGATGCACTTCGTGCTATCGAAGGTGGCGTGCCAATCAAGACCCTTAACGTTGGTTCTATGGCTCACTCAACAGGTAAAACAATGATTAACAACGTTTTGTCTATGGACAAAGAAGACGTTGCTACATTTGAAAAAATGCGTGACCTCGGTGTTGAATTTGACGTACGTAAAGTACCAAACGACACGAAAAAAGATTTGTTTGACTTGATTAAGAAAGCAAATGTTCAATAATGTTAATCTGTTTCTATCATTTTTGAAAACAGGATTAAATACTTTATTAAAACTAAATAGAAAAGGAATAAAACCATGTCAGATATTTCAATCATTTCTGCTATCTTGGTTGTAGTTGTTGCCTTCCTTGCAGGTCTTGAAGGTATCCTCGACCAATTCCAATTCCATCAACCAATCGTCGCATGTACCCTTATCGGACTTGCAACTGGTAACCTCGAAGCAGGTGTTATGCTTGGTGGATCTCTTCAAATGATCGCCCTTGGTTGGGCAAACATCGGAGCTGCCGTAGCTCCTGACGCTGCTCTTGCATCTGTTGCCGCAGCAATCATCTTGATCAAAGGTGGTAACTTTACTACTGAAGGTATCGCAGTTGCAACAGCAACAGCTATCCCTCTTGCCGTAGCTGGACTTTTCTTGACTATGATTGTTCGTACAATCTCAGTTGGTTTGGTTCACACTGCAGATGCTGCTGCTAAAGAAGGAAATATTGCAGCTGTTGAGCGTGCTCACTTTATCGCACTTCTTCTTCAAGGTCTTCGTATTGCTATCCCTGCAGCCTTCCTTATCGCTATCCCAGCTTCTGCAGTTCAAGATGCTCTTAAATTGATGCCAGACTGGTTGAACGGTGGTATGGCTGTCGGTGGTGCTATGGTCGTTGCCGTTGGTTACGCTATGGTTATCAACATGATGGCAACTCGTGAAGTATGGCCATTCTTCGCAATCGGTTTTGCTTTTGCAGCTATTTCTCAATTGACTTTGATTGCCCTTGGTGTCATCGGTGTTGCCCTTGCCTTCATCTACCTTAACCTTACAAAACAAGGTGGTAACGGTGGCGGCGGAGCTGCGACTTCTAACGACCCAATCGGTGATATCCTAGAAGACTACTAGAAAGGGGAACAATCATGGCTGAAAAAATTCAATTATCAAAATCAGATCGTCAAAAAGTTTGGTGGCGTTCACAATTCCTTCAAGGTTCTTGGAACTACGAACGTATGCAAAACTTGGGTTGGGCTTACTCATTGATCCCAGCTATCAAAAAATTGTACACTAAAAAAGAAGACCAAGCGGCTGCTCTTGAGCGCCACCTTGAATTCTTCAACACTCACCCATACGTCGCTGCTCCAATCATGGGGGTTACTCTTGCACTTGAAGAAGAGCGCGCTAACGGTGTTGAAATCGACGACGCGGCTATCCAAGGGGTTAAAATCGGTATGATGGGACCTCTTGCTGGTATCGGTGACCCAGTATTCTGGTTTACAGTTCGTCCTATCCTTGGAGCTCTTGGTGCATCACTTGCTGCATCTGGTAACTTGGTTGGTCCACTTCTCTTCTTCTTCGGATGGAATGCGATCCGTATGGCCTTCCTATGGTACACACAAGAGTTTGGTTACAAAGCTGGATCTGAAATCACTAAAGACATGTCTGGTGGTATCTTGAAAGACATCACTAAAGGTGCTTCTATCCTTGGTATGTTCATCCTTGCTGTTCTTGTACAACGTTGGGTATCTATCAACTTCACTGTTAACCTTCCTGGTAAACAATTGGCTGAAGGTGCCTACATCAACTTCCCAGAAGGTCCTGTATCAGGTGCTGAATTAAAAGGTATCCTTGGTCAAGCACTTGGTGGATTGAGCCTAGATAAGATTCAACCACAAACCCTTCAAGGTCAGTTGAACTCATTGATTCCAGGATTGATGGGACTTCTCCTTACTTTCCTTTGCATGTGGTTGCTTAAGAAAAAAGTATCTCCAATCACAATCATCCTTGCCCTCTTTGCAGTTGGTATCGCAGCTCGTTTCTTCGGTATCATGTAATCTCGGTGAGAATATATAAACAAAAAAGAATCAGGATTAAACCTGATTCTTTTTATGTATCAACTTTTTCTCCTAGTAAGATAATGAAAGCACCCAATCACCACTGCTAGTATGGCAACATAGAGTAGCTGTTTGGCTTCTAAAGGCACAAAAGCTCCCTGTAGGATAAAAGTATTGGCAAGTACACCAACAAGGGCTGCAAGGCTCAAAAACGTGAGCAAAAGCATCTTGTATCGATTAAAAGGCAAGCTGACCTTGGCAACTAGACACAGACCATTGATCAGGGCAAGGAGGAAGCAAATAAATTTGACCTGACCTGGGACAGTGATAAAGAAATTGGTCAAAAGAACACTAGCAACCAGAACGCCACCACCAATCGCCGCGTTGGTTAGGATATCTCTCATAAAGTGAGTGCTAACCTTTTCTTTATTGGACTCAAAAGTCAGGAAGAAGGATGGAATCCCAATCGTAATGGCTGAAATGATTGTAAACTGAATGGGGATAAAGGCAAATTCCAAACCAAATACCACACTCAAAATGGCAAAAACGATGGAGAAGAAGGTCTTTGTTAGAAAAAGAGAGGCTACCTTTTGGATGTTGTTAATGACCCGGCGTCCTTCCATCAAGATATCATAAAATACTGCAAAGTCATCTGTGAGAAAAACAATATTGGAGACGCTTTTTGCTGCACTGGTGGCTCCATTCATAGCAAAACTAATATCTGCTTTTTTGAGAGCCAGAACATCATTGACACCATCACCACTCATGGCGACTGTTTTCCCAGCATTCTGCAAAACGGTCACCATCTTTTCTTTCTGCTCTGGTGTCACGCGACCAAAGATATCATGCTCCAAAACCACTCTTTCAAAGTTCTCATCACTCACCTTGGTCATATCAATCGCACGGGCTTCTTCTTTAAAACCTGCCTTACGAGCAACCCCATATACAGCCACATGATTATCTCCACTGATAATCTTTACTTCCACTCCCTGAGACTCGAAATAGTCAAAGGTTTCCTTGGTATTATCCTTAATCTCATCTGACAGAACGACGTTACCTAGTAATTCCATATTGGCTGGGGTAGTAATCTGGTCCTTGCTATGAGCGAGTGTCAAGATTCGAAAACCTTGCTGTTTTAGATGTTCATAGTAAGGATCCATCGGCTGGGTAAAGCCTAGAAATTCATAAGCACCGAAGAAATAGGTCCCACCCTCTTTTACTTGGACAAAGGAATACTTGTTTTTACTTGAAAAGGCACCAACTTCTTGAACTTCCCATTTTTTCTCACACATTAAGTACGTCTTCAGAGCTCGGGAAGTTGCATTTTCATCCTCGAAATAAGCTAGATAAGAAGATAGTTTCTCTGCTAGCTTATCATCTATTTCTTGGACCTTCATATTACCAGTCGTGATCGTCCCCGTTTTATCAAAACAAAGAACATCTACACGCGCCAAGGTCTCTACACAGTATAGTTCCTGCACTAGAACCTTCTTTTTAACCAACTTCATGGCTGCTACCGCTAGGGAGACGCTAACCAAGAGAATCAAACCCTCTGGAATCATGCCGACCAAGGCACCTGAACTTCCTAAAACAATCTCAACATAAGACCGTCCTAGACTAAAACCTCTGATATAGAGCAGAATGGCAACTGGCACCAGCAAGATCGAGACGATTTTTAAAATCTTATCCATGTAATCGCGTAGTTGAGAAGGGTATTTTTTGAATTCCTTGCTGGATTTTGCGAGTTTGTTGATATAACTATCCTGCCCCACAGCCGTCGCCGTGACCAGACAAGTACCGCTAACGACATTGCTTCCGCTCATCAGCTGGTCACCAACCGTTTTAAAGACTGAATCACTCTCACCAGTCAGCAAGGACTCATCAACTTCAATATTCCCTTCAAGAACTTCTGCATCGACAGGCACCTGATCACCCAGATTGAGATGCAGATACTCACCCAGAACGATGTCCTCTGGATCAATCTCGATTGTTTGACCATCTCGATTGACTTTGTACTTACTTTTACCAAGCAAACTTAGCTTTTCTAAGGCATTTTTTGAACGCACTTCTTGGAAAATCCCAATGGCTGTATTGATAGCAATCACACCTAAAAAGAGCATATTTTCAAATCGCAAGGTTGTGGCTACCAGAACTGCCAGAGCCAAGTTCATAGCATTAAAAAAGGTAAAGATATTTGAAAAAATGATTTCCTTGGTTGTTTTATAAGGTTTAATGTCACTGATATTTCGTTGACGATCCTTGATGTCTTGGCTGCTTAAATACTTCATTTCTACTCCGATATCCTTTTGTACTGCTATAATAACACATATCTTTCCCTCTGTCACTTAAAGACTCAAACTAAGAAGAACTCCCTTGGCAAGCATTATCTATCACCACTTTAAGAAGCACTAAGAAAAGGCTAGGATTCCCCTAACCTCTTTTCTTTAGACTTTATTCTGCCAAGGCTCCCATTGGATCCCATGGTGCAAGTACGATTGGTTCTGCTTCATAGGCAGCTTGTTCTTCTGCTGTCAGCAATTCCTTACGGACAACGATTTGGTAAGTGTATTCGTCCATCCAAGCGTCTGAGGCAACAAAGTAACCATCTGTACCGACCTTGTCTCCCCATGAGTTTTCAACCTTCCACTTGGTTGACTTGCCATTTTCATCCAAATCAACACCTGTCAAGACCATGGCGTGGGTCATCAAGCTTTCGCTATAGTCTAAACGTCCAGCCTTGTCTTGAGTGAGTTTAATGTCCATGCTTGATTCAAAATCATAAACATCTGTCGCAAGGATTCCAGCTTTGCGGTTGCTAAGTTGGCCGACATCTGAACCAAACCAAACAGTTTCTCCTGTTTGCATTTGGGCAATCGCCAATTCTTTCAAGCGTTCCATTGGAACGTTGATGTAGCGAACTGCACGGCTACCAACTACATTTCCTAACATTTCTACTGTGTAAGATTTTCCGTAAGGCTTGTCAGCAGTTGGAGCATTGATAACAGAAACGTAGTCTTCTAGAGGAAGATTGACATATTTCTTGTAAAATTCCTGTGGTGTGATTCCTTTTTCACTTTGGTAATTGTCATCCTTATCACGATAAGCAAAGTCAAATTTACGTGGTGGAAGTCCTAGTGACATGGCAAGGAAGTTAAAGATTTCTTGCAAGAGGTCTTCTTTCTTAGCTTGAACAGCCGCTTGGTCTGCACCAGAGGCAAGCAAGTCACGCAAGATTTGGGCATCTTGGCGGAGCAATTTGTTAAGAATTGCATTGAGCTCACGGCTACTGCTAGATGAAACAGACTCAGGATAAACAGACTTAGGAACGACACCATATTTCTCAAAGAGGGCCACGACCATATCCCACTGTCCACCGTCTTGTTGTGGAGTTTGGAGTAGGAAGCTAACCTTACGGCTCGTCAATTCTTGATCTGCAGTCGCAATGACTTGCTCCAAGAACCAGTTAGATTTTTCATACTTGTCCCAGAAGAAAGTGTGGGCTTGTGACAATTCAAAGTTTTCCAATTTATATTGAGAAATGAGTTTGTGACGGAAGGTGTTGAGAGCTGCAAACATCCAGCAACGACCAGACGCTTTCTGGTTAGTAACCTTGTCCTTGGTCAAATCCAATGAGAAAACAGGTGCATTGTCTACATGACTTTGGCGACGTTCTAGAGCTGCAAAAATTCCGTTGTGACTGGCAGCATTTTCGATCGCTTGGTATTTGACATTTGCTTCATAGTTGGCAAATAGTTTATCTGTAAATGATTCTTGAATCGCGTTCATAGATTCCTCCTTTTATTCTACTGTCTATTATAACTCTTTTCACAAAGGAAGCAACTGAAAAATGAAAAAGGTAAGGACATTCTCCTCACCTTTTTCTAATATAAAGCAAATTAAGCAATACTTGCAAAGAGAACTTCTAACTCCTCCTTGGTCAAGCGACGCCATTCTCCTTGTTCTAAGTTCTCATCCAAGACTAGAGTTCCCATCGTCAAACGTTGTAAGTCCAACACTTCCTTGCCACAGTAGGCCACCATACGCTTGACTTGATGGAACTTCCCTTCAGCAATGGTCACACGAACCAGACTTTGATTCTTTACTGAATCTACCGACACAATCTCCAGCTTAGCTGGCTGGCAGGTAAAATCCTTGAGCGGAATGCCCTTGACAAATGTCTCCACATCTTCTTGGGTCATAATTCCCTCGACGTGTGCCAGATAGGTCTTATCCACATGACGTTTTGGTGAAAGAAGAGCATGGGCAAGCTGGCCGTCATTGGTCAAAAGCAGGAGGCCATGCGTGTCAATATCCAAGCGCCCTACTGGAAAAACTTCCTTGGTCTGAGCAATATCATCCAACAAGTCCAACACTGTTCTGTGTTTAGAATCCTCAGTCGCTGAAATGACTCCTTGGGGCTTGTTCATCATGTAGTAGACAAACTCTTCATACTCTAGCACTTGGCCATCAAAGCGAATCTCATCTCTTTCTTCATTAATCTGCAGTTTAGCTGACTTTTCTTTTTTACCATTTACCGTCACGCGCCCAGCCTTGAGCAAGTTTTTGACCTCAGTCCGACTCCCCACAGCGCAGGCAACTAAAAATTTATCTAATCTCATAGAACTATTATATCATACTCAAAAGGAGGCTGGCTCAATAGCCAACCTCCTTTCCTTTTCAGAGTCGGAAAGCTAACTTCCTCGTCTCCAAAAAATAGCTAAGACAATCATGGCACCAAGAACTGCTGGGATAATGGCTGTACCGTTTAGGCTTGGCCCCCAAGAACCAAAGAGTAATTGTCCTAGAAAGGCACCAATCCAACCGAGAAACATCTTCCCAAAGCATCCCATACGTTCTCCACGATTGGTAATAGCTCCAGCTAATAGTCCGATTAAAAGGCCGACAAACATGCTTCCAATCATAGCTTCTCCTTAATTTGCCCAGTCTCCATTACGGAAGAGTGGTACGCGTGTTCCATCCTCACGGATACCATCAATATCCATTTGATTCGACCCAATCATAAAGTCCACGTGAACATCTGAACGGTTCAGTCCTGCAGCTTCAAGCTCTTCTTCGCTCATCTCTGCACCACCAACGACGCTGGTCGCATAGGCTGCACCGATAGCCAAGTGGTTTGAAGCATTCTCATCGAAAAGGGTGTTAAAGAAGGTAATGCCTGATTGAGAAATTGGACTTGGATCTGGTACCAAGGCACATTCACCCAAGGCACGCGCACCCGCATTTTCAAAGACAAGGTCTTTCATGACCTGATCACCCTTCTCAGCAGTGATATCTACGATTTGACCATTTTCAAAGGTCACTTTAATCCCCTCAATGATATTCCCGTTATAGCTAAGTGGTTTTGTAGAAGTGACATAGCCATCTGCGAGACGGAAGTCAGGAGCCGTAAAGACTTCCTCTGTTGGCATATTTGGCAAAAATCCTTCGCCCTGTGCATTGACAGCACCAGCTGATTCCCAAACGTGGTTCTTAGGTAAACCAAGTGTCAAATCTGTCCCTGGCGCTGTGTAGTGAAGGGCTGAAAATTGCTCCTTATTAAGCATATCTGCCTTGCTCTTAAGAATGGCTGCATGTTCTTCCCAAGCCTTAACTGGATCTTCTTCATAGACACGGCAAGTTTTGAAGATTTGATCCCAAAGAAGATCAACTGCTTCTTCATCGCTCGCAGCATTTGGAAAGACTTTCTTAGCCCACTCAAGCCCAGCAGCGGCAGCTACAGTCCAGCTAACCTTGTTGGATTGCGTTGCGATGCGCATTGGCTTCATAGCAAGTCCCATCGCTTTAGCAGAAGCTGAAAGCTTGTCAGCGTCCACACCGTTCAAGGCACCTGGGTCAGAAGAACGGACACCAAGACGGCTAGCCTTGTTCTCCAAGAGATAGTTCATTTCAGCAATCTTGTATTCTGGCACATTGTCCAGACGCTCCATCGGAGCATAGAGGAATTTCTCACGGTTAATCACATCATCTGTCCACTGAACAATAACCTCATGCGCACCCAAGGCATAAGCTTCTTTCACGATTAAATGCGCCAACTCACGTTGCTCCACATCGATAGAGAGAGCCAAAGTGTGACCAGGCTGCACGTTAATTCCATTCGCAACCAATAATTTCGCATATTTTTCTAGATTTTCTTTAAAATTTGGTAAAACCATTGCTTTCTCCTTTATAAGTGAATAATCTTCTCCTAGTATACCATAAATCCATGCAAAAAGGATTCCGCTCCTGCAGAATCCTGATTCACTTACTGTTGATTGAGCCACTGTTGCAAAGCATACGTATATTTTGCGACAGTGGTTTTATGAGTAAAGAGTGTAATAAAGGCGATTGAGATACAGATAAAGAATCGCAATAGTTCAGCCACTACAGTAACAATGACTGCGGTCAAAATATGTTGGCCCCAATCCGTACTGGATGTCCCTGTATAGTTCCCAAATACACCACGAGATACACGAACTTTTTGGTAGTTCATGGATGCAGAGGAAGCATAGCCAAACTTCGCACTTCCAAAACGGGTAAAGAACCAAGCAAAAGGTCCATTTTCAAATCGTTTGTAATCCGAATACCAAGATAAGGTGTAGTTAGAAAGAAGGGTGTAGGCCGTTCCTAACAATTTCATAAACAAGCCATTTTCTCCGTTCCAGACAATCATTAACATGATAAAGAGATAGCCTGTCAGATACATAGTCCATGGAGCAGACGGCGTATCAAAGTAGCCTTGTTCTTGGTGGGAACTAGCTTGACCTTGTTGAGGAGGCACATAATCTGATTGTTTTGTTCCCTGTGCACCAGGAGGTGTTACATAATCACTTTGCTGTGAAGATTGAACACTCAGTGGTGTTACATAGTCATTTTGTTGGACTGTCTGACCTGGTGGAGCTACATAATCGGATTGTCCACTGCTGACTCCCGGAGGTGCTACATAGTCATTTTTATCTGCCATTTCAATTCTCCCTTAATACTTCTAAATCTTGATCCAAAATAGAGTTGTAATCGCTACTTCCGTCCCGTGCTACACGTGTAGAAACTTGACGCAAAAGTTTTTCGTTAAAGTTCCGAACCCAGCGACCATTGCTATTGTCATTAGAACGTGTATAACTTAATTTCACAACATCCGCGTAAAGAGCTTTATTGACCTGATAACCTTGTTTATGAAGTCCTAAAAGTCCAATCTCAACAATCTCATCAGGTGTATAATCTTCAAAATCGAAAGTGGTCGGAATCCGACTTTGCAATCCTGAATTGACTTGTAGAAACTCATACATTTCCTTGGTATATCCAGCAAAGATAATCACGATATCACGACGATGATCCTCCATAAATTTGAGGATTTCATCTAAAGCTTCCTTCCCAAAACTATCGTTTGAATCCTTATAAAGAGCATAAGCTTCATCGATAAAGAGGACACCACCAAGGGCACTTTCTAAGACTTCGCGCGTCTTCAAAGCTGTATGACCTTGGTAACCTCCAACCAGATTGCTCCGTGAAACTTCAATAAATTTCTTCTGCTTGATCACTCCCTTTTGGAAAAGAATATTTCCTAAAATCCGAGCAACGGTTGTCTTCCCTGTACCAGGGTTTCCAAGAAAGAGTGAGTGCAAGGTCGTATCTGCTACAACACCCCCTTGTTCAGCCCGTTTTTGGTTAAACTCTGCCATGGCTACAAATTGTTCTACTTGCTCTTTGACTTTTGGAATACCAATCAAGCGGTTGAGGGCTGCCATACCGTCTTCTTCCTTATCTGCACCTTCCTGGTACTTGCCTTGATTGAGGACAGCATCAATATCGATATTAAGGATTGTCTCGATATCATCAGATCCTTGGGCCACAACACGATCCGCCAAGGTCTTGGTCAATTGCTCATCCAGGTTACGGATCCAGCGACCATTACTCTTATCTAGCGAACCATCATAAGCACGTTTGACATGACGAGCATAGTAATCACGGTCTTCAAGCTTGTAGTCTCCTTTTTTCAAGATCATTTCACCCAGTTGAACAATCTCATCCCCTGTGTAATCTTCAAAGATAAAGTTGTTTGGTACACGCGAACGTAATCCAGGATTGGTCTTGAAGAATTCTTCCATCTCTTTGGTATAGCCCGCAAAAATAATCATGATATCATCACGATTATCCTCCATAAATTTGAGGATGGTATTAACAGCCTCAATTCCGAAGTTGACGCTGCTACCTTTCTTATCCAAGCTGTAAGCTTCGTCAATAAAGAGGATTCCTCCACGTGCTTTTTCAAGTAGGTGTTGCGTTTGCTCGGCTGTACCACCGACACTAGAAGAGATCAAGTCAGATTCGGTTGCTTCGACAAATCGGAACTCTTCACCAGAAAGAACCCCTGCTTCATACAGAGCTTCCCCCAAAAGACGAGCTACAGTGGTCTTTCCTGTACCAGGATTTCCCATAAAGGCAGCGTGTAAGGTTTGCTTTTCAGGAGTCTTGCCACTAGCAATCCGTTTTTTATTGAACTCTACCATATTGATCATCTTCTTGATCTCATGTTTGACCTTCTCAAGACCAACTAGATTGTTCAATTCCTCAAGAGCATCACGTTTTTCAACTCCGACTTCACCCGTTGCAGAATTAGCTGTGCTACCACCTTGAGCAGATTCTTTCCCAACAATATAGTCTGAGCCATCCTCTAATTCAATTTTAAGATCCCGAGCATCTCCTTGCGCATATGAAAGAGCATTTGTTTTCACAAAAGATGAACCCTTGATACGAAGATTAGGAGCAAATAGTTTGTGAAAAATCATCTGATCTGCGAGCACTACACTATTTGTAAAAGCACCAAATGGAATCTTTTTCTGACTCTCTGTAAGAAAATTTGTTACTCCTTTTAAGGAAGCAAAAGATTCTTTATCAATTCCTAAAAATTCAGTGATTGTCATATCATGAGCTAGAACTGTACTCTCAAACGAACTCAAGGCTGAAATTCTATCTGATACTGTACCAAAACGAACGTTTTTTGTCAAGTTTACTGCGGTAAATCCTGGCATCTCCAATACGGAATTTTCCGACTGCCAGATAACGTTTTTTAGCCAGATTATTGGGTATCCTTTCTCCAGATTACCACCTTTGACTGTACAATTCTTTAAGGTAACCTCTGAATTTCTGACATTGATCGCATTATGATCATATTTTTGAAGATAAACATTGTCTAAAGATATCTTAGAACCACCCACCGCATAGATACGAGATAAAATCGTTGCATCACTAATAGACAATTCTGAACTGTCTATTTTGATCATACTATTGTGTTTCTCAGGGGTAGACATTCCTACATCATTTAATATCACTTTTGATTTTGCTTCTGCATAAATCATGCATTTTTTATTTTCTGAGATAGTTGTTTCGAAATAAATCTGATTGCAGGAAATTTTAGAGCCAGCTAATACTGAAAAGGTCGCATAATTATCTGTTATTTTAAACCATAGATTTTCAAAGGAAACCTCAGCGCCGCCTGCAATCTGAAATGACGCTTCAATCGTATTATTAAATAAGCGCCCATTACCATTTGGATTTGGAACTACATGCCCCACAAAATGAAGGTTCTTTTTAATCACAATGACTCTATCTGTTGGCCATTGAAAGGCATACCCATCCTCAAATTCAATCGTGTCCCCGTTTTGAGCTTTTTCAACTGCATCCATAAAGTTCCAACTATTGTTATAGGGACCTACTAAATATCTCGCCACTCTCTTCTCCTTTTCTTCGTCTCACTATTCATGAAAATGAATTGATTTTCCAACTCACCTCCATCTACTCCACACAACAAAATTATAACACATTCCAGTTCTAACGAAAACACCTGAAAACAGAATTTCTCGGTTTAATCTTTTAAAGCAGAAAACAATCCTGCTAAAGCAATGGCACCCGACAGAAGCACTGTCGATAGGATAATTGTTTCATCTGCCAGCTCTAGCTGATAGTCAAAAACCTTTTCAGCTGGTTTGTCTTCCGCAAAGATTCTAAGTTTCATAAAGATGTTCTCCGTTCTAACTCTTAAAACAAATCATCAAACAAACTCAACTGGTTGTCCTCTGGCATATTGCCGAGAATCCCCATTTCATCCATCTTTTCAACCAAGGTTGATGAAAGTCCACCACGCTTGCGCAGTTCTGTCTTAGAGAGGAATTCTCCCTCTTCACGCGCTCGTACCAACTGCTTAGCAACGTTCTCTCCCAGACCATCCATTGCTACAAATGGCGGAATGAGGGTATCCCCATCGATGAGGAACTCTGTCGCCTGACTACGGTAGAGATCGAGTTTGCCAAACTTGAAACCACGTTCCCACATTTCATTGGCAATCTCAAGAGTTGTATAGAGATCAATTTCCACATTAGAGGCTTCATTGTTCTTCCGTTTTTCAGCGATTTCCTCCATTCTGCGCTTAATGGCATCCAAACCCGCACCCATGGTCTTGATGTCAAAAGCCTTGGCACGGATTGAGAAATAAGCACAGTAGTAATAAATGGGATGGTGAACCTTGAAGTAGGCCACACGCAAGGCCATCATAACGTAGGCTGCCGCGTGAGCTTTAGGGAACATGTATTTGATTTTCCCACAGGACTCGATATACCACTCTGGCACCTTATTGGCCTTCATAGCCTCGATGTAGCCACTTCGCTCCTCTTCGGAAATCTTTAGCCACATGCCTTTACGCACCCGTTCCATGATAGTAAAGGCCATCTTAGGTTCGAGACCTGCATGCATGAGGTAAACCATGATATCGTCCCGACAACCGATAACAGTTGATAGGTCAGCAATTCCTTGTTTAATCAAATCTTGGGCATTGCCAAGCCAAACGTCGGTACCATGGGACAATCCAGACAGCTGAAGCAATTCCGCAAAAGTCGTCGGATGGGTTTCATCGACCATGCCTCGTACAAAGTTGGTTCCAAACTCTGGAATCCCCAGCATGCCAGTCGGAGTTCCGATTTGTTCAGGTGTTACCCCAAGCACATCAGTCCCAGAAAAGAGGGCCATCACTCCTTCGTCATCCATAGGAATTTCATTTGGATCAATACCAGACAAATCCTGAAGTTTCCGAATCATGGTCGGATCATCATGTCCCAGTACATCGAGTTTGAGGACGTTCTCATCGATATCGTGGAAGTTAAAGTGAGTGGTCTGCCATTCAGCCGTCACATCATCCGCTGGATACTGGACAGGCGTAAAATCATAGACATCCATGTAGTTCGGAATAACAACGATTCCCCCCGGATGTTGGCCTGTTGTCCGCTTGACACCAGCTGCACCTTGAGCGAGGCGTTCCACCTCTGCATCACGATAAAACTTCCCATAGTCTCTCTCGTAGCCCTTTACAAAGCCATAAGCGGTCTTGGCAGCCACCGTACCAACCGTTCCTGCACGGAAAGCATACTCCTCACCAAAGATATCACGCACATCCAAGTGGGCGCTAGGCTGGTCTTCTCCTGAGAAGTTCAAGTCAATATCGGGAACCTTATCTCCGTCAAAACCAAGGAAGGTTTCAAACGGAATATCCTGCCCATTTTTACTGAGTTTATGGCCACAGTTTGGACAATCCTTATTGGGCATATCAAACCCTGAACCATAAGAACCATCGGTAATAAATTCACTATACTGACACTGACTACAAACATAGTGAGGAGAGAGGGGATTGACCTCCGTAATCCCAATCATAGTCGCAACAAAACTAGATCCGACAGATCCACGAGAACCAACCAAGTATCCCCGTTCATTGGAACGTTGCACCAGCATCTGGGAAGCCAGATAAATCACGGCAAATCCATTCCCCAGTATGGATGTTAATTCTTTTTCAATCCGCAAATCAACAATATCTGGCAGCGGATTTCCATAAATCTCAAAAGCTTTCTTATAGGTCAACTCAGCAACCGTTTCTTCCGCCTTATCGATGAAAGGCGTGTACAAGTCACCCTTAACAACCTCAACAGGTCCAAAGATATCTGCCAAGGCATTGGTGTTTTCAATGACTAATTTGCGTGCTAAATCTTCTCCCAAGAAAGCAAATTCATCCAACATTTCATTGGTCGTTCTAAAATGAGCCTTCGGTAGCGGTGCTGGTTGGGCATGTTCGCCGTGACCGATGGTTCGGTTAATCATAGCCCCCTGTCCCAAACTACGGACGATGATTTCACGGTAAATCTCTTCTTCCGGTTCGATATAGTGAACATTTCCCGTAGCCAGTACAGGCTTACCAAGACGGTCCCCGACCTCTATCAAACTCTTGATAATGGTCTGGAGTTCCTCCATATCCTTGACCTGCTCCTTAGCAATCAGTGGCGCATAGATAGCTGGTGGCATGATCTCAATAAAGTCGTAATACTTGGCCACCTCAACCGCCGCATCCACGCCCTGGGAAACGACTGCATCAAAAACTTCACCTTCTGAACAGGCTGAACCTAAAATCAAACCTTCCCGATGGGCATCTAAAACCGTTCTCGGAATCCGTGGCACTCCTTCAAAGTACTTAGTATTGGACAAAGAAACTAGCTTAAAGATATTTTTTAGACCTACCTGATTCTTGACATAAATAGTCGCATGCTTAATCCGAGCTTTTTTATAAGAATCTGGACTAATCAAATCAATGTTGAGTCTAGCTAGATCGGTCACACCATGTTTTTCTGCTACCTCTTTGATAAAGATGAAAAGCAGGCGACCTGTAGCTTCCGCATCGTAGTTGGCCATGTGGTGATGTTCTAAGGCCACACCAAAACGCTTGGTCAAAGGCCCCAAACCATGACGTTTATACTCAGGATAGAGGTTTCTAGCAAACTCCAGCGTATCAATAACTGGCTGACTAATCTTTGGCAGACCATGACGCTCATAATTGGCATTCATAAAGCCAACGTCAAAGGTCGCATTGTGGGCAACTAGGACCGTATCCTTGCAGAATTCTTGGAATTCTTGCAGAACTTGTTCCAGTGGTTTGGCATTTTTGACATGATCATCTGTAATTCCAGTCAACTCGGTAGTAAAGGCCGACAAGGGATATCCAGGATTGATAAATTCATCAAATTCAGCAATAACATTTCCCTTGTACATCTTAGAAGCCGCAACTTGAATCAAGTCATTATAGATAGCTGAAAGTCCCGTCGTTTCCACGTCAAAAACCACGTAGGTCGCTTCTGACAAGTCCATCTCCACTTCGTTGTAAACGATAGGAACACGGTCTTCAACGATATTGGCTTCCATCCCATAGATCAGCTGAATTCCTGCTTTCTTAGCTGCCTTGTAGCCATGTGGAAAGGACTGAACATTCCCATGGTCCGTGATGGCAACCGCCTTGTGTCCCCACTTTGCAGCTGTCGCAATAATTTCCTCTACTTCTGGCAGAGCATCCATGGTCGACATATTAGTATGAGCATGAAACTCAACCCGGCGCTCACCTTCTGGCATCAAATCCTTCCGCTCATAGTGAACAACTTCCTGCACATCCTGCACGTTCATTGTCAAATCACGTGTGAAATTATTCATCTCCACATTTCCACGAACTCGGAGCCAAGAATTCTTCTTAATGATGTCAAACTTCTGAGCTTCTTCTTCATTCTTAACCCATTTTTGCATTGAAAAACTTGAAGTGTAGTCTGTCATTTTAAAGTTGATCAAAACGCGACCAGTTCTGGTCACCTTATGCTCCACATCAAAAACGACCCCTTCAAAGACCAAACGATTCTCCTCAGTCGTCACATCGATCATCTGGGTAACTTCTGCCTTATCTAGTTTTGGCTTGGCTGCAGCCTTTTTAGCCTGAAAATCAAAGACTGGCTTCTCTTCTACTGGAGGAGGGACCATTTGTTCCAGTTGCTCCATAGCCCGCAATGCTTCTTCGTTGGCAGCCTGAACAATCTGTTCATTCTCTGTATGGAAGGCTTCCTCCTGCTCTTGTGTAAGAGCATCATTCTTTTCTATTTGGCATACAAGAGCTGGAAAACCAAACTTTTCGAGTTGCTTTGCCAAATTAGGAAGATGATTCTTCTTAAAGTGTTCCTTATCAATCGCCTCTGAACCTTCAATAATGAGTTGATTTCCCTCCGCACGAACGTTTAAATTCTGGTAAAGAGATTTAAACCCTTGACTTGCACATGGACCTTCAGAAAAAGCCTCCTTGTAGTAGGCCTGTAAGAGTTCATTAGAGAATTCTTGAGAAAGAGTCTTGATTTCAAAAACAGCTCGATTCCCTGTCTTAGAAAATTCTTCACAAAGCCCTTTCTTTAACTCCAAAAAGATTTCAATCGGTAAAATATTAGAAAATACAAAATAAAATTCCCATACCTTACTAATTTTGTGAACCACAACACGCTCAATTCTGGCATCAACAAGAGCAGGATCCCGTCTCAATTGATCAGAGATTCCTAGTTGATTCATTAAAATTTCAAACTTACTTGCCATTCATTTTCCTCACATTATTCTCTTACTATTTTACCATAATTAAAGAAAATATATAGTCACTACCATTCCTTAAGCACTGCTAGTTTACACAAATTTATTCCGTAAACAAAAAAGAAGACTCTCAGAATCTCCTAAGTAAATAAAAAAAGATACCCAAAAGTATCCTCGTAATCGATCGGGAAGACAGGATTCGAACCTGCGACACCTTGGTCCCAAACCAAGTACTCTA